>CADCOX010000063.1 GCA_902803195.1 uncultured Bacteroidales bacterium | reverse complement strand
TCCTTGGGTTGCATCGCATAGATCTTTGAAGCGTAGTGGACGTTGTAGCGGAAGAAGTCGATGGTCTCGCAGGCCGAGTCGATTTCAGCCTGATAGATGTTCTTGCTCTGTCCCAGCATGCAAGCGGCATTCATAATGGGACGATATTTCGTAGCGAGCAATTCAGCCATCTTCATGGCGATGCCGGCACGTACGGTCCAGTCGGTACGCGACCACTCCTGCCAAGCCTTCATGGCAGTCTCGATGGCCAGCTGAATCTCCTTCTCGCTCACTTTGTGATAGGTGGCAAGCACGTGTTTGTGATCATGCGGGCAGGTGACGGTCCCCGTATTGCCCGTGCGGATTTCCTTTCCACCTATAATGATAGGTATATCAACGACAATATTGGACTGCCGTTCAAGTTCAGCTTCAAGTGCTATGCGCTCAGGCGAACCTTCGAGATAGCTCTTCACCGGCTCATTAGCCGGCAGAGGAAAGGTGATGATGGAATTTCTCATAAAGGTTATATTTATTTAGTTAGTGGAAAATGCGTTGCAAAGTTAGCTTCTTTTATTGAAATATCAAGGAAAATGATGGCTTTTTTGTGATGAAACTATGGATGAGCCTCCATTGTCGCTTCTAATCGCGCGTTCGTAGTTGCCAAAAGGCTACAGCCGAAGCCGCTGCCACGTTGAGCGAGTCGACCCCGTGAGCCATGGGAATGCGCGCTACGAGGTCAGCCGCTTGAATGGTCGTGGCAGGTAGCCCTTCGCCTTCGGTTCCCATGATGATGGCCAGTCGTGTAGCCTCGGTAAGAGCCGGGTCGTCGATGCCGACGGAATCGTCCGTAAGCGCCATCGCAACTGTTTGGAAGCCCAGTCGCCTCAGTCTATCCGTATAGTGGCTGTCCGTTCCTTTAGTGGTCGGTTCTATCCAAGCCCAAGGCACAAGGAACACAGACCCCATGGAGACGCGTACGGCGCGGCGATTGAGCGGGTCGCAACTATCGGTCGTGAGCAAGACCCCATCTATTCCAAGAGCAGCAGCCGAGCGGAAGATAGCGCCGATGTTGGTCGTGTCGACAACGCCTTCGATGACTACGATACGACGGGCTTCCTGGCAGACTTCTTCTACGCTTTTGGGCTGAGGACGTCGCATCGCGCAAAGTACGCCGCGCGTGAGGGTGTAGCCTGTGAGTTGGGCAAGTAACTCGCGCTCTCCGGTGTAAATAGGGATATCACCAACTCGGGCGATGATGTCTGCTGCATCTCCTTCGATATGACGTTTTTCGCACAATAAGGCCAAAGGTTCGAAGCCCGCGTCAAGGGCCACACGGATGACTTTGGGGCTCTCGGCGATGAACACGCCTTTCTCGGGCTCCAGTCGGTTGCGCAGCTGGGCTTCGGTGAGCGTGGCAAAGACCTCAATGCCTGGCTGAGTGAGGGAACAGACGGGAATCAGTCGCACAGCGTAGGGAATAGGGGAGAGTTGAACGATAGGATGACATTCGCTTTAGTTGGCCAAGCAGGCATCGAGAGCAGCCGTAATAGCTTCGCGATCGAGGTGTTGACCGATGAATACCAACTTCTGCATACGATCGCCATAATGCTCGTCCCAGTCGCGTTGGAGGGCAGGCGTCTGCTCCATGAATGCCTTGAGTTCGTCGGCAGGCATCGTTGCATACCATTGTCCTGCATCGCGCAGCGTCACTTGCCGACCTGCCTGTTCGAAGACATAGCATGTGTCGGGCTCGCCATAGAACCAGCAGATGCCTTTGGCGCGGATGACGCTTTTGGGCCAATGGCGGGCTACGAATTCATCGAAGAGGCCGAGATTCAACGGCTTACGGCGATAATAGACGAACGTCCCGATGCCGTATTCCTCAGCCTCGCCTTCATCGTCGTGGTGGTGATGATGATGATGGTGGTGGTGATGCTCATGTTCGTCGTCATCGTCATCGTCGTCATCGTGGTGGTGGTGATGCTCGTGTTCATGTTCGTCGTCATCATCATCGTCGTCATCGTGGTGGTGGTGATGCTCATGTTCATGTTCGTCATCATCGTCGTCGTCATCGTGGTGATGATGCTCATGCTCTTCTTCTTCCTCTTCCTCGTCGCCATGATGGTTTTCGATTTCGTCTATCCAAGCAGCCGAAGTGGCGACTTTATCGAAATCGAACATGTGGGTGTTGAGGATTTTGTCGAAGTCGACGTCGCAGTAGTCGCACTCGATGATCTCTGCCTTGGGTTGGAGGGCACGGATGATTTCGCGGATGCGTCCCAACTCCTCGGGCGATACCTCCGAAGCCTTGTTCAGCAGGATAATGTTGCAGAACTCAATTTGTTGGATGACAAGGTTCTCGATATCGTCCTCGTCGAGGTTCGGGCGCAGAAGGTCTTTGCCACTACCGAACTCGTCTTTCATGCGAAGGGCATCAACGACGGTAGCGATGCAGTCCACCACGGGCACTCCGTCGCGGACGTATTCGAGTCCCATAGTAGGGATAGAGCATATGGTCTGAGCGATAGGTGCAGGTTCGCAGATGCCACTGGCCTCGATGACGATGTAGTCGAAACGTTGCTGGCGTGTGATGTCGCGCAGCTGTTCGATGAGGTCCATCTTCAAGGTGCAGCAGATGCAACCATTCTGAAGTGCTACTAGGCTCTCTTCTTTCTGACCTACGACGCCGCCTTTCTCGATGAGGTCTGCGTCGATGTTCACTTCGCCGATATCGTTGACGATGACCGCGAAGCGAATGCCGCGGCGGTTGTTGAGGATGCGATTCAGGAGTGTTGTCTTGCCGCTACCGAGGTAGCCCGTCAGCAATAATACTGGTACAGATTGGATATTCATTTCTTGTTTGTTGTTTATTGTCCATATGTAATCATCAGACCCGCATGAGGCGTTTAGACCTTTGCTGCAGCCTTTCGAGGCGCAAAGTTACATTATTTTTGCTTCTTTTGTTCTTCTGCGCATAAAAACTTTCAAGTTTTCTGCTCCATTTCTTGAGTTTTGCGTACCTTTGTGGCCAAAAGTAACAACAAAACACCTTAATTGCTATGCAAAAAGAGAGAATTGTCTTCATCGACTACCTCCGTATTGTTGCCTGTTTTCTGGTGATGCTGGTTCATGCTAGCGAAAACTTCTACGGGGCCGATTCATCGGGGTTGGCAGGCAATATGTCCATGCTCGCGACCGAGCAGAACCGCTTCTGGGTGGCCTTCTATGACGGAGGCGTGGCGCGTACGTGTGTACCTCTTTTCATGATCGTCTCGGCCTTCCTGTTGGTGCCGCTGCAGCCAGGAGTCAGTATGGGGCAATTCTATCGTCGTCGTTTCAAGCGCATCCTGCCTCCGATGATAGCTTTCATGCTCATATACACCTTTTTGCCTCTCGCATGGGGCGCTATGACATGGGAGCAGTCGATGCACGACCTTCGCATGTTGCCTTTTAATTTCCCCTCGATGGCTGGCCACTTATGGTTCATGTATCCGCTCATCAGCCTCTATCTGATTATTCCCGTCGTCTCTCCCTGGTTGGAGCGTGCGTCGGCGCGCGATGAGCGTATCTTCCTCGGCATCTTTGCGTTGTCGACGCTCATTCCTTGGATTCAGCGCCTGTTCGTGCCCGAGATTTGGGGTCAATGCTTTTGGAATCGTTACGATGCTTTATGGTACTGCTCGGGCTATCTGGGCTATCTCGTCTTGGCGCACTATATCCGCGTTCACCTCGACTGGTCGCGCAGCAAGCGCCTTTGCTTAGGTTCGCTCTTCTTCGTCGTTGGCGCAGCTTTCACGGCTTGGTCATTCTGGTTCAGGGGCGTTCCCGGACAGCTCATCGAGACGCCGCAGCTCGAATGGAGCTGGGAGTTCTGCACGCCCAATGTGGTGCTCGCCACTTTCGGCGCCTTCATCCTCTTCACCTGCATCGAGCAGAAAAAAGCTCCCAAGTGGATTACGGAAACGTCGAAACTCACCTTTGGCATGTACCTGATGCACCTGCTCTTCCTTGCTCCCATTAGTGCTAAGCTCATCGCTGGCGACCCTGCCAATCCGCTTCTTCCCGTGTGGTTGGCCATCCCTGTGATAGCCGTTCTCTCTTTCATCTGCTGCGCCGTCACGACTAAGGTCTTGTCGCTCATCCCCGGTAGCAAGTGGGTGATAGGGTAGTTGGCTAACAAAACGAACGCTTTCATCGATATGCACAGAATCTTATTTGTATGTCACGGCAACATCTGCCGCAGTCCGATGGCCGAATTTGTGATGAAGGACCTGGTGGCTAAGGCTGGTCGCGAGGGCGATTTCCATATCGAGTCGGCAGCTACGTCGACCGAGGAAATCGGCAATCCCGTCTATCCTCCAGCCCGTCGCAAACTGGCTGAGCATGGCATCGGTTGCGCCGGCAAGACAGCTCGGCAGATGAGGCGGTCGGACTATGAACGATTCGACTTGCTCGTAGGGATGGACGATTGGAATATCCGGAACATGCGCCGCATTTGTGGCGACGACTCAGAAGGAAAGATTTGCAAGTTGATGGACTTCACCCGTCGTCCGTCGGACGTTGCCGACCCTTGGTACACCGGCGACTTCGAGGCTACTTGGCGCGATGTCATCGAAGGCTGTCAAGGGTTGCTGAATAGCCTAACTTCGCAAGGCGCTAATCATTAGATGAGAAGATTAAAGGAATCCTTCAGCAATAGCTGATTATTGTATTGAATATAAGACGAATGGAATTTTTACCTCAAGACCCTGATATCCTCGTTTCGGCTGTGAATATGTTGTTGCGCGACGAGGAATTTGACGACCTCGATTCGCTCTGTAATTACTTCGACCGCGATGTCGAGGAACTGAAAGCGACGATGCTTGAACACGGCTTCGTCTATAATGCCGAGCAGCGGCAGTTGCGCCCCGTGATGTGATGGCAACGCGCGACAGCATCGAGACGGCCTACAGCTTCTTCCATCAGAAACTGCGGGTCTACGAGCATTCCACGCTTGCTTGGCAACGCGATGATATCGAATGGGCAATCGGCGATTACGTCAGTTCGATGAATCCCGACCTTTATGCGTCGCTTGCTCATGGGCGTGCCGATTTCATGCGTGACCACGAACTGTTCGAAACCGACCTCCGCCAAGCTGTCGATGAGCTGGAGGCCGAACTCTTTGGATAAGGCGTTTGAACGTCTTCGACCTATTGCTTTTTCCGATGCGAACAATCGTTAACGCCGACGCGTATATATGTGTAGGGCTGCGCGTATATATGTGTAGGGCTATGCGTATATATGTGTAAGGCGATGCGTATAGAGGCGTAGGTCGTTCGGTCGCGACCGAACAACGAATGCGTCCTGATGCATGATTCTTTGTTGTTAATGGGGATGTCCTCAGCTGCGGTTCGTCACTCGCATTTTGACCATTTGCAAGCGGCGGGTTGGACAAATCTTCAATTGAGGCCGTCTGTTGCTTGGCGTTTCATGTATTGTCAAGCATCGGGCAAATGGTCGTAGAAATAGCCATTCGCTTGTGCAAACGCGATGAGCTGCGCGAACACGGGAGCGTGACGCAGCAGGTCGGAGTTGCCAAACAGAAGGAGATGCTTGCGAGCTCGCGTCATCGCTACATTCAGCTTGCGGTCGATGAGTCGTCCATTCTCTTCGAACGTGTTGCTGGTTAGGAATTGTAGCTGGTAGCGGCGGCGGATGGTGAAGCCGTAGAGGATGTAGTCGCGTTGGCTGCCTTGGAAACGTTCGACCGTATCGATGGTAATATTGTGTAAGTCGCTGATGCCATAATGGTCGATGGCTGCGCGGATAGCAGCTATTTGGTTGCGATAAGGCACAATGATGCCTATGGTGCTTAGTTCGTCGAAGTTCTCGACTTCCTGGCGGTAGATGTGTACAGCAGTCGCAGCAATCATCTCGGCTTCGACCGCGTTCACTTTCTCGGAGAGGGCATCGTCGGGCGAGGAAGTTGCGATGAAGGCGAAGCGTTGTGTGGCCAGGATGCTGTCAATGCTTTGCTCGGGACCTGTACTCGTTGGCAGTTCCTCCTGCTGATGAGGGCAGGGAACGGCGGCAAGTCGGCCCTCGTAGAAAGCGTGGTTGGGGAAGTCTGCGATGATGGGGTGCATACGCCCTTGTCGGGTGAGCAGGTAGACGACTTCTGGGTTGTCGTGGTAGCGCGTAAGCAGACGTTGGAAGAGCGATTGTCGGCAGTCGGTCAGATGAATGGACCGCAACAGAGGGTCGTCGACGCGTGCCTCGTTAGCTCCTTGTCCGACGACGGCTGGCAATTGCTTGTGGTCGCCAATCATGACGAACTTGCTGATGGCTGAAGTACCGTCGGGGGTTGTTGCGCTAAGGATGCCAATCAATTGAGGCTCAAGAATCTGCGAGGCTTCGTCGATGATGGCAAGCGTGAAGCGGCAAAGCGTGAATAGCAGTTGGTTGGACGTGATGGCGGTGGTCGTCCCGACGAAGACGCGTGAGCGCACAATCAACTGTTGGACGTCGCCCACATTCTGACATTCGTCCACGCGGCGGGAGAGCAGACGCTCTTGGTAGACGCGCTCGCAGCTGAGTGGCGAGCCGATGCGCAGGTAGTCGATTCCATCCTCCTCCAATTTGCTGCAGATCTCGTCGATGGCGCGATTCGTGTAGGCCATCAGCAGCACGCGGGCATCGGGTGAGTGCAATTCCTCGCGAAGCGTCGTCATCAGACCATAGGACGTCTTGCCCGTACCCGGCGGGCCGATGATGAGGAAGAGGTCTTGCGCTTGACGGACGCGTAGGGCGAGTTCGTTGAATGGACCGTAGTCGCCTCGAAGGGTTAGGCTATTGTCTACTACGGGCGTGCGTTGAAGTAGCGTCAGGTCGCGCCGTTGTTGAGGTGCCGAGAGGAAGGCGTGAAGGCCACGATAGAGCGAACTGAACGAAGCCTCCATGAAGTCGTGTTCGATGGCCCAACGGGCGTTGTCGTAGTGGCGGAACACGTGAGCGTGAGTCTGCGTGGCGCGAAGGGCGAGCGAGAGCGTGTCCGTCTTGATTTCCTCGATGGTGCTACGGAAGACCATCGTCTTTCGTGCATCGGGCTCTGTCTCGGGGTCGTAGGGATAAAGGATGACGATGTCGCCGCGGCGGAAGTTGGAGACGTCGTGGTCGGGCGTGTCGTCGAAGTGCAGAACCACTCGGCTCACGCATCCCTCGGCTGTCGGCTCGGGTTCTACGAGCGTCATGTTATGATAGATGTTGCCAGCGAGCAGCTTGTCGGCAAGCGAGCTGTACCACTTATCGGCAAAGCCGGAGTTCTCTTTCGTCTGATTGCCGAGTTTGGCCAAAAGGTGTTCGGTCGCTACGAAGGTGATGAAGCGATGGTAATAGGCGCGTTCGAGCGGCGAGGCCGATTGAAGTGGAGCCAGCAACGCCTCGATTTGAGGCCGCTGGTAGCGTGTCCAAAGGGTGGAGGAAGTACCTTTGACGTTGAGGTCGTCAACGCTGAGGTTGTCGAGAAAGGTGCTGCTGCCCCGGGTGAGGCTGAAGTCGAGGGCTGCTATCCCGTTGCGAACGCGTACGGCTTCATGAACGAGCTCGGGTGCAAAACTGCAGCCAATCAGTCCCTTGCTGTACTTCGAGTAGAGCAGAAAGGCGTTGAGTTCGTGGCGGTTGAGCTCATAATGCTGACGGAAGTTATAGCGGATGAGCAGCATATAGAGCAACAACTGAATGTAATGCTTCTGCTGGTAGACAGGCACATCAGGGTCGCGCTGGGGGAAACCTCCGCGCCCGGATTTCTGCTCGATGAGTACGCGGTAGTCGAGGTGGAGGTAGTCCATACGCCCTTGGAGGCCAAGCATCTCCGAGAAGAACGAGGGCTCGAGCATCACGTTCTCGGGGTCGATGTCGGTCACGTTCGCTTCTAAGCCTTGACGGATGGCGGTGTGAATGTTGTGCTTTTGTGCGAGTGCCTGGGTGTGGAAATCGGCAGGCAGGTCGGTCGTAGCGATGCCGAGTGCATTCGCACGAAAGAAGCGTTTGATGCTGTCGGCGTAGTTGTCATCTTCGGGCGATAGAAACAACTCTTCGTCCAGAAACTGGCTGGCCAAATTACCAAGAAGAATGGCGGCACTCGTGGGGGCAGGCTTCAGACGGTTCAACAGATGGTTGAGGGGCGAAGCGCCATATTCCTCGAAACAGGCCGCAATAGACGAGATGTCTACGAGGTAATCGGGTTCGTAG
>CADCOX010000062.1 GCA_902803195.1 uncultured Bacteroidales bacterium | reverse complement strand
TGGTGGTCGAAATGGTGGATGGCACCTGAGAATATCCAAGGATGAAAGCGTCGCAGCGATTCGTCCTTGCCGCGTTTAAGAGTGAGGTTCGTCATGTTGAGTCTTTATGAGTTCGTAATCATGAGTGGCTAACAAACGGCCTATCTCGTCGTGCAATTTCAGGCACGACCAAGCATCGGTAGCAGCATATAGCTTTTGGGCATCGGTCAGCACATCAGCATCCCAATTGGATAGGCGTTGGTTCTTGGAAATCTTCTGCCCAAAGAGGTTGGCGTAAAGCTTCTGCAAGCTCATGTCGATGATGCCTAAGGGCTTCACGTAATCCTGCAACTCAAGATAGTTAGCAGGCTCGAAATCAACGCGTTTACGCAATTGAGCCCAGTCATCATGGAGTGAGAGTCCCACCTTCAGTGTCGTCTTATCTTCGAGTAGTCGGATGACACACGTTGGAAGCCCCATACAATTCAGGCGGAAGAGGAAACAAGTCGTTTCGGTAGCCACTTGTAGAAGCGCTACGGGATTCATGCCTCCCGGTTTGAAATTAGGTCGGGTCTCCGTGTCAATACCCACGCGAGGCGAGGTCAGCAGATAGTCCACCGCTCGCCGAGCCTCGCCCTCACTTTGAATGACGATGATACGTCCCTCGAAATGAGTGACGGGCAAGTTAGGGATGGCTTTCTTATCGTATTTATCGTAGATTCTTTTCACGAAACGTAACGGGTGCGGTGTAGTCGACGCAGCGTGTCCAGGAGGTCGCTACCCCAGTAAAGTTCAAAATGATCGTTCAGAGCCCATAGGGCTTCTTCAATATTTTCCTCGACGCCATTGCGGAAGGTCTCTACGAAGTCACGAACGGGTTGGTAGATGTCCGCCAAGCCTTCGCTGACACGTTTCCAGCAGGACTCCTCCATGCGAACGCCTTCGTCGTAGACAAAATCCTCATATTCATCCTCCTCGGCCATTACATCAGCAAGGATGGCACGCAACCAGTTGTAGTCCTGCTCTGTGACATACGTTTCAGGCTCAAACTCATCGTTACCTTCCACATGCGGCAACAGCTGAGCTTTGAGGTAAAGCAAAGGAAGCAATTTCAACAGACGATCTACCAGCTCATTACGGTCACGTCCTTCGCTTTGCTCAAGGAACGCACAAAGCTCAGTAGCAACGGTTACGAACTCCACGACGGGTTGTGAATAGACGATATTCATATTCTTTTTGGCATTAAGGTGTGCAAAAGTAGTGTTTTTTATAAAAAAAAACGAAGGTTTATGCGAAAACTTAACAATATTTCATTACTTTTGCAGCGGAATAAGGAATAGAAAAGGTTTTTATGGATAAGCATAGCCCCAAGAAAGCGCCGCAGAAACGTGCGCGCAAACGTTCGTCAACCAAGGCACAAGTCCCCGAATCACAAGGTCTGAGCATCGCCACGGCGCTCCATGGCGACCGCGATGAGCCGATGTCGCGCGGCGAAGCCATCCGCATGGCCGCCGGTGTTATCATGTTGGCACTCGCTGCCTTCACCTTGCTCAGCTTCGCCTCCCACCTCATCACAGGTGGCGAGGACCAGAAGGTACTGCAAGCTGGCAGCAACATCGCCAACGCTCAGAACTGGGCTGGCAAATGGGGAGCTTGGTGGAGTGATTATTGGATGACGAAGAACTTCGGTCTCGGAGCCTTCTTCATCCCCGTCTTCCTCTTCGCTGCTTCGCTCAAACTGACGGGTGCCTACCACGTGCGTCTATGGAAATGGTTCATCAACTGCACCATCCTCTTATGTTGGGTCAGCGTGGCGGCAGCCTTCTTCTTCACGTCGGCCTTTGCCAACAATCCCAACATCAGCTACATCAAGCCTGGCGGCTACCATGGACAACGCGTCGTAGAGTTGTTGGAGCACTTCGGAGGGTCGGTCGGAGCCTTCATCGTCATCGTGCTTGCCCTTCTGGCCTACCTCTGCTATCTCAGCGCCGAGACCATCCGCATCATCAAGCGCCTGCTTCATCCTCAGCAGTTTGCACGTGAGTTGCAGGAGCGTTATCCTGTACTCAGCCGTATTGTCGCCTTCTTCCAACGGCTCAACAAGCGGATCGTGGGAACTACTGAAAGCTCTGCAGACGATACAACCGAAGAGGAAACGCCTTTGGTCGTTGACGACGAGCCCGATAAGTCCAACATCGTGAACTTTGAGCCCCCCATTAAAGACACTACCGTAGCAGCCACCGCTCCCGTAGCGTCAGCTTCGGTCCCCGCTTCTACCTCAGCCATCGATGACGATATTCCCGTAGCTGCCATCGCTGAAACCTCCACCTCGTGGGTCACGGCTCCCGAAGGCGATACCCCCGTCATCCCTGCCTCCGATACTCCGCTCACCATTACTGCTCCCGTGGAGGAAGAACTGGCCGATGCTGAGCGCGAAGCGGCACTTGAGCCTTACGACCCGAAGCTCGACCTCGAGAACTACCACTACCCCACCCTCGACCTCCTCAAGCACTACGAGGTAGATCCTCGAGCCAACATAGACATGGAGGAGCAGACCAAGAACAAGGATCAAATTATCTACGTCTTGCGCACTTTCGGTGTCGAAATATCCAGCATCAAGGCTACCGTAGGTCCCACCATCACGCTCTACGAGATTACACCTGCTCCCGGCGTCCGCATCTCCAAAATTCGCAACCTCGAGGACGATATCGCCCTCTCGCTCTCCGCTTTGGGCATCCGTATTATTGCGCCCATTCCCGGCAAGGGTACCATCGGTATCGAAGTACCGAATGCCAAGCCGCAGATTGTATCGATGGAGAGCATCCTCAACAGTCGCAAGTTCCAAGAGACAACCATGGAGTTGCCCATGGCCCTCGGTAAGACCATTACCAACGAGGTCTTCATGGCCGACCTCACCAAGATGCCTCACCTCCTCGTCGCAGGTGCTACGGGACAAGGTAAGTCCGTCGGACTCAACGCCATCATCACCTCACTCCTCTACAAGAAACATCCCGCCGAGCTCAAACTCGTCATGGTCGACCCGAAGAAGGTGGAGTTCCCCATCTACACGCCCATCGTCAACCATTTCCTTGCTCAGATTGAGGACGACTACGAAGACGAACCCATCATCACAGATGTTCAGAAGGTCATCAACACGCTCAAGAGCCTGTGCGTTGAGATGGATTCGCGCTACGACCTCCTCAAGCGTGCGCACGCGCGTAACATTAAAGAATACAACGAAAAGTTCCGTAACCGTCAGTTGAACCCTGAGAACGGGCACAAATTCCTGCCTTACATCGTCGTGGTCATCGATGAGTTCGGCGACCTCATCATGACGGCCGGCAAGGAGATTGAGCTCCCCATCGCCCGCATCGCGCAGTTGGCTCGTGCCGTTGGTATGCACATGATAATCGCCACGCAGCGCCCGACAACCAACATCATCACGGGTACCATCAAGGCCAACTTCCCCGCACGTATGGCCTTCAAGGTCAGCGCGATGATTGACTCTCGTACTATC
>CADCOX010000061.1 GCA_902803195.1 uncultured Bacteroidales bacterium | reverse complement strand
TCGCCCACTTTCATCCTACGAATCATAAAAACAAACAAATACATCTTCAATGGATTTCACTCAAATCAACTATGAGCTCGGTCAACAGTTTGGACTCACCCTCCTCGACCCTCAACAATTCATCTCGTTGGCGCTACGATTCCTTGTCAACCTCGTCGTCGTAACGATCATTGCCCGCTGCTTCTACTTCCCCCGCAGCCATCGTCGTGACTACGCGTTCATCTTCATCCTCATGGCCATGAGCATCTTCCTGCTCGTCAGCCTCATGGAGGGCGAAGGCATGAACATCGGAGCCGCCATGGGTCTGTTCGCCATCTTCGGCATTATGCGTTTCCGCACGGAAGCCGTGCCTATTCGCGAGATGACTTATCTGTTCATGCTCATCGCGCTGAGTGTGGTGAACGCCGTAGCCCACGGCGACTACCACCCGAAGGCCGACTACTGGGATGGCGTGGGCATCGTTACCATCCTTTTCGTCAACATCGCCTTTATCATTATGGCTTGGATCTTCGAGAGTTCCAAAGTGATGAGCCAAGAGGCGTCCAAGATTATTCGCTACGACAACGTTGAACTTATCAAGCCCGAGAAACGCGAGGAACTGAAAGCTGACCTCGAGAAACGCACCGGACTGAAGATCACGCGCATCGAGATTGGCATGATCGACTATCTGAAGGACTCCCCCCTCATCCGCATCTTCTATGAAGATCCCTCCGACGTAGGCAACAGCATTGCTCGTTTCGGACGTATGCCTCGCGAGCTCTAACACTAAACACCTTACCACCACAATGAGACGCTTTCTTATTCTGGCCTTTGCAGCCTTGCCCCTGCTCACTCATGCTCAGGACACTGAGAGCTATGGTGCCATCTGGACCGAAGTGGGCGTGACCAAAGTACTGCCCTACAATTTCAGCATCGATGCCGCCGTGGGCTTTCGCTCGTTCGACTGGATGGAAGACGCCAACCGCTTCGACGCCAGCATAGGCCTCGACTACAAGCTGGGCAAATACCTCAAGTTCGGCCTCAGCTACACTTTCATTGAGCGCCACTATCTTGAAGAATGGAAGGAAAACTACGGCAATAATTCCGGGCGCTTCAACGGCTACAATGTGGACGCCGCCCATTGGGCTCATCGCCATCGCATCAGCTTGGACATCACCGCCGACAAGCGCTTCTGGAAGACACTTCGCATCAGCTTGCGCGAACGCTATCAGTACACGCATCAGGCTGCACGCGATATTGACCGCACACGCTATCGCGATCCTTCTTATGACGCCGAAGGCAATATCACCGAATGGGAAGAAATTGAGAGCGTCATCAAGCACAAGAACGCCTGGGACCGCCACCTCTTGCGCTCCCGTCTGAAATTCGCCATCGACAAGAAAGGATGGCTATGGGAGCCCTTCTTCAGTGTAGAGACTCACAACAACATGAGCGACAGTTGGAACCTCGACAAGATTCGTACCGCGGTGGGTACCGAGTACAGCGTCAGCAAGCAGCATAAGGTTTCAGCGGCCTACGTCTTTACCCATGAAAATGAAGACGAAGGCAACGAGAACATCCATGCCGTCAGCATCGGATATAAATTCAAATTCTAAACAATCATCTTATTTTTCAGGAAACGCCGTCGCACGCCGATGGAAGTCAAACAAAAAAAGAACAACGGCAGAAAGAAATGAAACGCTTAATCACGATTCTCCTGTTGGCCATGCCCTCTTTCATGATGGCCGACACCTATAACTACCTCACGCTCACCTCCACCTCCATGGAGCAGAGCATCGCCCTTAAATCAGTTCGCAAGATTACCTTCGAGGGCTCAGACATCGTCGTCACTACGACCGACGGCGCCACAACGTCCATGCCTTTGGCCAACTTCAGTCAGTTTTCCTTTACGTCCGTAGCCGATGGCATCCGTTCCATCGCACGCCCCGCTGCCGACCTCTGCATCGAGGCTGGCCGCATCGTCGCAGACGGGCAGGGTCTCTTGCTCATCTACAACGCCAACGGACAAGTTGTCCGACAGCAGTACGTCAGCGGCAACCGCAGCGAAGTCCAACTCTATGACCTGCCTCACGGCCTCTACATTGCACGCCTCGGCAACAGAACCCTTAAAGTCATTCGCTAAGCCATGAAGAAATTATTCCTCTCGATGCTCCTCCTTTGTGCTGGAGCCATCACCACACAAGCACAATGGATTCGCGTTTGGCAGGGCGGCGAAAGCACGCGCTACGCCATAGCCGAAACGCCCACGGTACCCTACTCCACCGCCGGATCGACCATCACGGTAGGCGGTGACACCTACTCCACGGCTGCCATCGACAGCATCACCGTAATCTACCCCGTCACCATCACTTGGTCCGGCACAACAGTCGATGTTGACATTCCCGAGAATGTCGAGGGAGTGACAGCCACCATCTCTGGTGGTGATGTCGTCATCACGAACGCCAATACGTCCTCCGAGCAGGAGTTCATCCTCAAGGGCTCTTCGTCATCAGGCTCACTCACTTACAATGGTACCTATAAATGTAAGTTCCACCTCGATGGCATCAACCTCGTCAGCACCAGCGGCGCAGCCCTCGACATCCAATGCGGCAAGCGCATAGATCTCATCATCGAGGACGGCACCACCAATAGCTTCACCGATGCCGCAGGAGGTACTCACAAAGCAGCTCTCAATTGCCAAGGACACCTCGAGGTATCAGGTGGCGGTTCGCTCACCATCGCCGGTAAGACTAACCACGCCCTCCGCTCGAACGAATATCTCTTGCTGAAGAAAAGTGTAGGCGACATCACCATCACCGGTGCCGCTGCCGACGGCATCCACTGCGGCGAATACTTCCAGATGAACGGCGGCAACATCACCATCAGCGGCACGGCAGCCGATGGCCTGCAAGTTGAAACGGATGCCTCCTCAGCCGAAGACCTCAATGGTCAGTTCATCATGAACGGCGGAAGCATCAACCTCACCCTCGCCAGCGTCGACAGCAAAGGCATCCGTCTCGATGCAGATGCCAACAACACTTCCATCGTGCCTCACATGCAACTGCTCGATGGTTCTGTCACCATCAACCTTACCTCCACTGCTAATGGCTCCAGGGCCATCGCCAGCGACGGCAATATGACCATCGGTTCCAAAGCCACCTCTCCTACTGTTGGCATTACCGTGGCAGGCGGCGTATTCGTTGATTCAGCAGGCGAGGAGAACCGCGCAACCGGTCTGAAAGCTGACTTGACGCTCACCATCGCCGGCGGTGCCACCACCGTCAGTGCCACGGGAGTCAAGAGTCGCGGCGTGCGCGCTACCACCCTCACCGCTACTGGCGGTTCGCTCACTGTCACCAACACGGGCACTAAGAGTCAAGGCATTAAGCTCGACAACGTCTTCCGTCCCGGCGAAGGCGGCACCGTCAGCGGCAACTTCAAATACTAAGCATTAGCCGACACAATCAGCGCATAAAAACCAATACTCCGCTTCAGCAGGATAGCATTCCCCTGAAGCGGAGTTTCTTTATGCGGACGTGAAGGCTTGTACGTATATACGTGAAGGCTTGTGCCTATATACGTGTAAGGCTATGCGTATATACGTGAAGGCTTGTGCCTATATACGTGAAGGCTTGTGCCTATATACGTGAAGGCTTGTGCCTATATACGTGTAAGGCTATGCGTATATACGTGAAGGCTTGTGCCTATATACGTGTAAGGCTATGCGTAAGCTGAAAGGAACTTCACTCTGCAATCGCGATCTTTCCCGTGAGGCAGATGTCAGCTGATGAGCGGCCTACCATAATGGTGAAAGTGCCAGGCTCTACAACACGTTGGAACTTACGGTCAATGAGAGCGAAATCATCTTGGGTGAGAGAGAACGTGACGGTACGTGTCGCACCTTTGGGGATAGCTACACGTTCAAAGGCCTTCAGCTGGCGCAGAGGCTGGACAACACTGGCGAGGTCATCGTGAAGGTAAAGTTGCACAACCTCCTCGCCATCGCGGTTGCCCGTGTTGGTGACGTCCACGCTGACGCGGTACAAAGGAGTTTGCCAAGGAGAGGCTTTTCCAGTTTGCATAATTGCCTGCGACTGCGTTTGTGCAGATTCGGCCTCAATGCGCAGGTTGGCATAGTCGAAGGTCGTGTAGCTCAACCCATAGCCGAAGGGATAGAGGGGCGCAGCGGCCATCTCGACATAGTCGTGAGCACGAGGGGCGCGTTTGTTATAATAGACAGGCAACTGTCCCACATCTGCAGGAACACTGACAGGCAGGCGCCCAGCTGGATTATAATCGCCATAGAGCACATCGGCGATGGCCGCACCGCCTTGTCCACCAGGATAGTAGGCCGTTAGTAGCGCATCAGCATTCACAGCAGCCCAGTTCTTGAGGAGCGGGCGCCCTTCGATGTAGACCACCACAAGCGGTTTGCCCGTTGCCTTCAACGCTTCGAGAAGGCGTTGCTGATGGCCGAGCAGCGAAAGCGTAGCTCGGTCAAAGCCCTCGCCACAGTCCATATCGCTGACCACGTGACTGTCAGCCTCGGCAGCGCCCGTCTCCTTGTAGCTTGTTCGGAAGTCACGAGCACTGGAGCCGCCGACGCAACAAACGATGACATCAGCACGCTGAGCTGCAGCCACGGCTTCGCCAATATGGCTGTCGGTCGTGTCGCGCACGGCACAGCCCTTGACATAATCCACATGGGCATCCCCCACCTTGGCACGTATGCCATCGAGGATCGTCACTACGTCTCCATCGGCCTGCGGAGCCGTATAGTCACCAAGGAGGTTATAGCGGTTGTCAGCATTGGGGCCACATACGAGGACATGTTTGCCGCGGGACAGCGGCAGTACAGGTGCGCCAACCGTAGCGCCTCCGGTGGTATCATTCTTCAGGAGCGTGACCGCTTCGCGTGCCGCGTTCAGCGCCAACTGCTTATGTTCGTCGCTGCCCACTTCACGAGCAGCCTTCGGGTCGACGTAAGGATGATCGAAAAGTCCCATTGCGAACTTCAAGCGCAGGACGCGAGCCACAGCCGTGTCAATAAGCGCCTCGCTGACGAGCCCCTCACGCACCGCTGTGATGAGCTGCGCGTAGGACGACGCCCCGAGGTCCACGTCGACACCGGCCTCCAGCGCCATCACGCCCGCCTGCCGCCGGTCGGCCGCTACGCGATGCGTCCCAGCTATCCCGTCGATGCTGAAGAGGTCGCTGACGACGAAGCCGCCGAACTGCCACTCTCGACGCAGCAGGTCGGTGAGTAGTTGGCGATTGGCCGTGCAGGGCACGCCGTCCATCGAGTTATAGGACGTCATCACCGAGAGGGCTCCTGCATCGATGGCTTGACGGAAAGGTGGCAGGAAGTTCTCCAAGAGGTCACGCTCGCCCACGACAGAGGGCGCACCGTTCTGTCCACCTTCGGTAGTGCCGTAAGCAATGAAGTGCTTAAGGGTAGCCAGCGTGGCGAAGGGCTCGTCGAGGCGACCGCCGCCCAGTCCATGGACCATAGCGGCTCCCATCTGTGCCGTGAGGACAGGGTCTTCGCCCATCGTCTCCTCGACGCGCGACCACCTCGGGTCACGTGCCAAGTCGAGCACAGGGCCGTAGCTGATGTGGCCGCCTTGCAAGCGAATCTCCTTAGCGATGACACGTCCCACCTGCTCCATCAGTCGTG
>CADCOX010000060.1 GCA_902803195.1 uncultured Bacteroidales bacterium | reverse complement strand
TTTGTACTTTGCCTGCAAGGACATCAAGAATGTGCAGGTATTGCCCTTCCAGTTGCCACAGGTACCTGGCTATGGCACGAGCAACAGCGTGAGTCTTGTGGTTGAGGATCCCACCGATGGTGATTTGTCTGAATTCGCCAAGAACACCCAGAATTTCCTGACCAAGTTAGCTGAACGCCCCGAAATCAACATGGCCATGTCTTCCTACTCGGAGCGCTACCCGAAGTATCAGGTTGATGTCGACGCCACCCAATGCGACCGGGCCGGTGTGTCGCCTAAGGCTGTGCTCAGCACGCTCGGTTCCTTCTGTGGCGGTAGCTATATCGGCAACTTCAACCAGTTCGGCAAGGTCTATCGCATTATGGCCAGTGCCACACCCGAGAGCCGCCTTGACCCCTCGTCGCTGCAGAACATCTTTGTGAAGGTGCGTGGCGGCAAGATGGCTCCCATCTCCGAATTCGTCTCACTGAAGGAGGTCGTCGGCCCATCGAACATTGAGCACTTCAACCTGTTCCAGAGCATCACTTGCAACATAACGGCGGCTAATGGCTGCAGTGAGGGTGAGGCCCACAAGGTCATTGAAGAAGTGTTCCGTCAGGAGATGCCTGCTACGGCCACCTACGAGTACAGCAACATGTCGCGCGAGGTGGAGGAAACAGCCGGTTCAAACGCCACTGCCATCATCTACCTCATCTGCGTCATCCTCATCTACCTTATCCTTGCCTCTCTTTATAACTCTTGGTTCACGCCTTGGGCTGTATTGTTCTCCGTCCCCTTCGGACTGATGGGTGCCTTCGTATTTGCCTATTTGGGCTCACTAGTTCATCTGCCTGGCATGGACAACAACATCTACTTGCAAACGGGTGTCATCATGCTCATCGGTCTGCTCTCTAAGACTGCCATTCTCATCACCGAGTTTGCCTCAGAGCGACGTGAACAAGGAATGAGCATCCGCGACGCGGCCTTCGCCGCCTGCCAGGAGCGTCTGCGCCCGATTCTGATGACCGTGGCCACGATGATCATCGGTATGATACCGCTCGTCATTGAGGGTGGTGCTGGTGCCAATGGCAACCGTGCCCTTGCCCTCGGAGTCATCGGAGGCATGTCGGTCGGCACCATCGCCTTGCTATTCGTCGTGCCTGCCTTCTTCATCGTATTCCAGAAACTGCACGAGCGTTTCCAAGGGAAACCGGCAGAAGCGGAAAGTATTGAACTTAAAACCGAGGAATAGATTATGAAAAGAATAAGCTATATCTTAGCCGTTGCCGCCGTGAGCCTTGCCTTCACGAGCTGCGGCCTGTACAATAAATACGAGCAGAAGTCGGAAGTACCGTCTACTGTGTTCGGCACCGATGTCATCGAGGGCGGCACTTCGCTGGCAAAGATGTCTTGGCGTGAGTTCTTCACCGACCCAATACTGCAACGTCTCATTGAGCAAGTGCTGGCCAACAACACAGACTTAAATTCCGCACGCATAGCCGTAGAGAAGAGTCTGGCATCACTGGAAATGGCCAAGTTGGCCTACCTCCCATCGCTCTACTTATCGCCACAGGGTTCGCTGTCGAAGTTCGGTGATTATCCATTATCGAAGACTTACAACCTGCCCTTGCAGCTGTCGATGGATGTCGACATGTTCGGCAATATCACCAACAAGAAACGTGCCGCTCAGGCCGTGGCGCTGCAGGCTCAGATGGGCGAGGAAGCCGTGCGTTCCAATCTCATCAGCGCGGTAGCACAACAATACTACATGCTGCAGGTGCTCGATCGACAACTGGAAATCCTTACGCAGACCGACAGCCTCTGGAAAGCTTCGCTCGAAACGCAGAAATCACTCTACGAAAATGGTAAGTCATACAGCACCGCTGTCAACCAGATGGAGTCGTCATACCTCAGCGTGAAGACACAGATCGTAGACACCCGCCGCAGCATGCGTAGCGTAGAGAACGCCCTCTGCAAATTGCTGGCCATCACCCCACAACACATAGAGCGCAAACAATGGGGTTCTTCGGCACTTCACCACCCCGAGGCTCAAGGCGACACAGGCCAGCGCATGTTCGACGAGCAGTTCCTGAAGATTGGCGTATCGGCTACGATGCTTGAGCAGCGCCCCGACATACGCATGGCCAATCATGCCATGGAGGAGGCTTTCTACAACACGCAGGCTGCACGCGCTGCCTTCTTCCCTGGCATCACGCTTTCCGGCACCCTTGGCTGGACCAATAACGGCGGAAGTATCGTCGTAAACCCAGGCAAGTTGTTGCTCAACTTAGTAGGCCAGCTCACGCAGCCCATCTTTGCCCGTGGTAAGTTGAAGGGTAACCTGAAAATCAACCAACTCACGGAAGAGGATCTGAAACGCAAGTATGTGCAGACTGTCATCAATGCCGGCAACGAGGTCAACGAGGCTCTCGCCGATTGTGCAGCCTCACGTGAGAAGCATGCCTACTACCACAAACAGGTGCAGGTACTCAACGAAGCTTTCATCGGCACTCACGAACTGATGGACAACGGCAAGGCCAGCTACCTCGAAGTCCTCACAGCTCAAGAGTCGCTTCTCTCAGCCCAACTCAGTGAGGCCATGAATATGTACAATGGTGCAAAGGCCGTTATCGCCCTCTATATCGCCCTCGGCGGAGGCGTGAAATAAGGACTAATAATTCCTCTTGCCACTAAGTTACATAGGGGCTATCGCACCTCAACTAAATCAAACGACACATCCTTCTGTATACAGAAAAAAGGCCTTCCGCACTTGGAGGCCTTTTTCATTTATAGTTCTATGTTGCCGATAAGGAAGTTATGCTTCTGCATTAAAGTAGTCATTCAACTCTTCAATTGCACTTCCCTCAATATTAGGCAAATCCTTGATGACTTTTCCTTTTTCAAGCAGGAGGATTCGCGTGGAGATATCCGAGACAAACGAGAGGTTGTGGCTCGAGATGATAGTAGTAGTGCCGAGCGTGCGATTGAGTTCTGCAATCATTCGCGCCACGACAATCTGCGACGAGGGATCAAGATAGTTGAAAGGTTCGTCGAGCAAGAGCACTTTCGGACGAATCATCATAGCGCCAATGATACCTATCTTTTGCCGATTGCCCTCTGAGAAATCGCGGAGATACTTCTTCGTGCCCAGTACTTCATCATGCATGAGCGGACGGAACTGCTCCAGACGCTCATCGATGGTCTCCTGTGCAATACCATACAATCGACCAATGAACGCAAAGTACTCTTCGGGCGTGTAGAAATCAATGAGGAAACGTCCATCGATGAACGAACCCGTATAACGTTTCCACGCAATATTCTCGACCGAGGTGAACGTGGCAGGGCGATCGTCTGTAGCTCCTGTTACGTCTTGTCCGTCAGAAAATACGCGTCCACTATCGGCTTTGATAAGGTCGAGTATCAAGCGCAGAAGGGTTGTCTTGCCCGCACCATTATTACCCACGAGGCCTACGAGTTCGCCACTACGGATGTCAAGCGCCGGTATGTCGAGCGCGACCTTCTCGCCATAGATCTTCTTGAGGTTTTCGATTCTGATTTCCATATCTATTCTTAATTTTTCAATATTTCAACTTTATCGTGAATACATTCGTGAGAAAAGAGTGTTAACGAATTGAACGTCAGCGCGCCTATTCCTTCAGCCATCGCTCCATAATCTCGTAGCGACGATTGAACCAGCGCCTACTCACCCACCCTATGTACCAGCGATGGAGAGCTAACCCGAGCAAGCCTATTCCACCTACGACCACATGCGACCACGGCTTGGGCAACAGGAAATAAGAGGCAAAATAGATGGCCATTGGGATGAACATGATGAACGAGAACACGTTAATCTGCTTGTTACCACCCTGGTAGTTGAAGAATGCCGAGGCAAAGAGGTCCATCCTGCTACTGAAGAGACAAGTGGCCATAAACGGCAATACAAACACACCACAGCCGAATAATAGCGCGGCCAACCACGACCAGAAACTCATGCCCATCCAGAAGACGCATGGCAGGATGAACAACGCCATCAGCGCACAGACGCCACAGAAGAAATAGTACTTACGTCGCAAGATGCCAACCACCGACCACGGTTTGGTCCAGATGCCCGAGAAGAAGTTGGCCTCGACACCTAAGACCCATTGAGCCAAGATGATACTGGGGAAGGCGATGCCGAACAACAGCATCAGGTTGACGCCACCGAAATCTTTCTGAATATCAGGATTTTGCTGCATGTAGGTATTCAATAGGAAGACCACGGCGATCGTGATGAAACTCACACGCAAGCGCTTGGAGCGGAGCAGTTGCACCCATTCGATACTCCACACCGATACCTCGCCCAACGAGCGAGCCGTCACAGCTACGGGGGCATGCATCTCTTCGTTGTGATTACGCAGGCGAGTGAAATACCATTGCAGTACGGAACCGACGACAACGTTCAACAACAAGAGCGCCAAACTGCCCACAAGGGTTCCGACCACAAGATTTGAAGAGGTGTTGTCGGCTTCCTCATTTCCTATCCCTGCGACCATCATGGATGCGATGGCTACTACATACGAGAGGACCAGCCACACCATATAGCCAAAAACCAGCGGAAGGGTCCATTGGTTGCCTGGAGCCCGACGCCAACAGTTCTGGAACAAGGCGTTGACCATCACACAACTATAGGTGAGCACGAACGTCAACAACACCGCCCACCAAGGCATGATGAGGGCTGAGACGAAGGTCATCATAAGCGGTAACATCCATTGCAGGCCTCCCAAGGCTGTGTCCATCAGGATGAAACGCCCCCAGTCGCGATGAGAGATGGGACGCGTACGCAGATAATCGTCCATCTCAACAGGCGAGCGACGCCAGAAGACCTTCATCAGCATGTCGGCAGGCACGACAGCAACGGCCATCATAGGGGCCAAAGCTGCCATAGCGAACGACATCGGAATCTTGTCCAACTCTTCGCGTAGCCCGAAGTAGAGCGCCAACACGATGAAGACGAAATAGATGGTCAGAAAAGCACCTACAAAGAAAGTGCGCCATGAGAAGTCACGACGCTTCTGCGTTATCCACAAACGAAATAGTTCTTTCATAAACGGATGAAATGATAAATTTGGGCGCAAATATAGTCCTTTTCTCTAATAAACTCAAATTTTACTGATATTTTCAGTAATAAATCGTTTACAAGTCCGATTTTCCCACGATATTTGATAAAAAAATCGCATAAAAAGAAATGTAGAACAATTTTTTTGCCTCATAGACTCAAAGTAAAGTTGGCCATTTCAATAAAAAGCCGTACCTTTGCAGCCGATTTTGAGGGTAACCTCAACAGTCTACGTCAAAAACAATTCAAAAATAATCATTTAAAGCAAAACGAAAATGAAACAAAGCAAGACAACTGTCATGCTCTTGATGGCCGCAGTAACCTTGATGACATTCATCGCCTGTGGCGGCAAGAAGCAGCAAAGCCAGCAGCAAGCCCCTGCCGAGTACAAGACCGTCAAGGTGAAGGCTGAAGACCGTACCATCGATACGAAGTACAGCGCCACCATCCGCGGTCGCCAAGACATCCAAGTACTGCCCCAGGTGAGCGGCACGTTGCAGCGCCTCTGTGTGACTGAGGGTCAGAAGGTGGCTAAAGGGCAGACGCTCTTCATCATCGATCAAGTGCCTTATCAGGCTGCGCTCAACACAGCCCGCGCCAACCTCCAGGCTGCCAAAGCAGCTGAATCAACAGCCAAACTGAGCTACGAGAGTACGAAGAACCTGTTTGATCAGCAGGTTGTCAGCGAATTCGACCTTCAAACAGCCGAGAACGCTTACGCTCAGGCCAAGGCTTCTGTAGCTCAGGCTAACGCTGCCGTCACAAACGCAGCCAACTCCCTCTCCTACACCGTCGTGAAGAGTCCTGCCAATGGCGTTGTCGGAACCCTTCCCTACCGCGTAGGAGCACTCGTAGGTCCCTCCATCCCTACCCCGCTGACCACCGTCTCCGACAATCATCAGATGTACGTCTATTTCTCCATGACCGAGTCGCAGATGCTTGAGAAGATTCGTGAGGCTGGAAGTGCCGAGGCTGCCGTGAAGGCTATGCCGGCTGTACGTCTGCAGTTGGTCGATGGATCGGAGTATAGCGAGACTGGCGTCGTAGAGACGGCCAGCGGTGTTGTCGACCAGAACACGGGTAGCGTCTCCCTTCGTGCCGTCTTCAACAATCCCAACGGCTTGCTCCACTCGGGCTCTACGGGCAACGTGATCATTCCCGTGGAAATCAAGAATCATATCATCGTACCCGCCACTGCCGTCAAGCAGTTGCAGACCGTTCACCAGGTGTTCAAAGTGGTGCAGAAGGATGGTCAGCGCGTAGCTCAAGGTACGAACATCGAAGTCGCTCCCTACAACACGGGCAAGGAATTCATCGTGGTCAGCGGTCTGAAGGTAGGTGACGAGATCATCGCCGATGGTGCTGGCATGGTCAAGGAAGGAGCTTTGGTGAAATAATTGACCATTTAAGGATTTAAGCATTTAAGGATTCAAGGGATGTCCCAAGAAGACTCAATCCTTAAATATAAAATCATTAAATCATAGAATCATAAAATGAAAGGAAACATATTTATCAAGCGTCCTGTGATGGCTATGTCTATTGCCATTGTCATCGTACTTTTGGGCGCAATCAGCTATTTCGCCCTGCCCGTAGAGCAGTTCCCTGACATCGCACCACCTACGGTCGTCGTCAGCGCTACCTACCCGGGTGCCTCGGCTGAGACGGTCACGAAAGCCGTCATCCAACCGCTCGAGGAGAGCATCAACGGCGTTGAGAACATGACGTATATGACCTCGTCATCGTCCAACTCTGGCGGTGCCACGATTACCGTCTTCTTCAAACAAGGCACGAATGCCGATATGGCTGCCGTGAACGTGCAGAACCGCGTCTCGATGGCTCAAGGTCTGCTGCCGCAGGAAGTCACTATGATTGGTGTGACCACCTTCAAGCGTCAGACCTCTATGCTGCAGATTGATGCCATGGTGAGCGAGGTCCCCGAGTACGACCCCAACTTCATGGGCAACTACATGGCCATCAACATCACGCCGCAGCTGAAGCGTATTCAGGGTGTCGGCGAGGTGTTCGCCCTGGCAGCCAACTACTCACTCCGCATCTGGCTCAAGCCTGAGATTATGGCTCAGTATCACCTCGTGCCCAGCGACATCACAGGTTGTCTGGCCGAGCAGAACCTCGAGGCTGCCGTAGGCCGTCTGGGCGAGAAGCCCATGGAAGGCGGACACGGCGACGGGGTGGACAATGTCTATCAGTACACGCTCCGATATACGGGCCGTCTGAAGGAGGTTGAGGAGTTCAAGAACATCGTCATCATGGCTAAGCCAGATGGGTCGCTGCTGCGCCTTAAGGATGTTGCCGACCTCGAGATGGGTCAGGTGGACTACGGCTTCAGCGGCAAGCTCAACGGCAAGCCTTCCGTAACGTTCATGGCCTTCCAGCTATCAGGCGCCAACGCCAAGGAGACCAACGATCGCTTCACCGCCGCTCTGCGCGAGATGGAGAAAACGCTCCCCAAGGGCCTGCACTTCGAACAGATGATGTCGTCCAACGACTTCCTGCTTGAGTCGATTGCCAACGTTGAAGAGACGCTCATCATAGCCATCTTCCTTGTCATCCTCGTGGTGTACTTCTTCCTGCAGGATTTCCGAGCCACGCTGATTCCTTCGATTTCGATTATCATCTCGCTCGTCGGCACCTTCGCCGCCTTGCAGTTGGCAGGTTTCACGCTGAACCTACTGACGCTCTTTGCTCTCGTGCTGGCCATCGGTACGGTGGTCGACGATGCCATCGTGGTCGTCGAGGCCGTTCAGGCTAAGTTCGACGCGGGCTACACCTCTGCCTACAAGGCCACTAAGGACGCTATGGCCGACGTGACCATGGCCGTACTCTCGTGTACGTTCGTCTTCATGGCCGTGTTCATTCCTGTCACGATGATGCCTGGCACATCGGGTATGTTCTACACCCAGTTCGGTGTCACGCTGGCCACGGCAGTAGGTATCTCCTGCGTCTCGGCTCTTGTCGTCTGCCCTGCGCTCTGCGCCATGCTCATGCGTCCGGCCAAGAGCGACCGCCAGGCCAAGAATCCTGTCAGCCGTTTCTTCCTTTCCCTTAATAAAGGTACGCGCAAGGCTTACGACAAAATCTATGGTGGCACGGCTCGCAGATACAGCAAGGATCTCCACCGCTCCATCAACAACCGCTGGGTGGCTCCCCTGACGTTGGTCATCGCAGTTGTTCTGCTCGTCTTCTTCATGTCCTCTCTGCCGAAGGGTCTCGTACCTCAGGAAGACCAGGGCGTACTGATGGTCGACGTGACCTGCCCTCCGGGCTCCAACCTGGCTTACACGGAGAGCGTGCTCGACCGAGTACAAGCTATTGTAGAGAAGGACGAAGACATCCAGACATTCTCACGCACAGCCGGTTATGGCATGATGGGTGGACAGGGTGCTGCCAATGGTATGGTCATCCTGCGTCTGAACCATTGGGACAAGCGTAAGGGTCTACAGCACAACTCAAGCATCAAGAAGCTGATGCTCATGGGTCAGTTCGTGAAGGAAATCCCCGAGGCTCAGATCTTCGCTTTCGAACCGGGTATGATTCCTGGCTACGGCTTGGGTTCTAACGTCGACCTGCACCTGCAGGACCGCTCCGATGGCGACAAAGGCGTTTTCCTCGAGCAAACACAGAAGTTCCTGGCAGCCCTCAACGAGCGCGAGGAGATTCAGATGGCCATGACCTCCTATGCCCGCAACTTCCCGCAGTATCAGGTTGAGGTGGATGCCGCCCAATGCAAGCTTGCTGGCATCTCGCCCCAGGCCGTCCTCTCGGCCATGAGCGGTTACCTCGGCGGCAGTTATGTCTCCAACTTCAACCAGTTCGGTAAGGTCTACCGCGTCATGATGCAGACCGACCCGAAGTACCGCACCCGCGAGGCTGACATCTCGAACATGTACGTCCGCAGCAACACAGGCATGGCGCCCATCTCGCAGTTTGCCAAGCTGACGCCTATCCTCGGTCCTGAGATCGACAAGCACTTCAACCTCTTCTCCGAGATTACCTGTATGGTACAGCCCGCCCAGGGTTACACCACCAGCGATGCCATGCGCATCATCGACGAGGTGCGCTCCGAGACGCTGCCCGACCACATCACTTACGAGTATGGTAGCATCTCGCGCGAGGAATATGAGCAGATGGGCTCCAATCAGACCATCCTCATCTACGCCATCTGCGTCATCCTCATCTTCCTCATCCTCTCGTGCCTCTACGAGTCCTTCCTCGTGCCCTTCGCCGTCATCCTCTCCGTGCCTGCAGGTCTGATGGGAAGCTTCGGCCTGGCTTGGCTATGGAATCAGGTTTCTGTAGGCTTGGGCCGCCTGTTCACGGGTGCCGACATGTACGTCATCGGTCAGGTGGAGAACAACATCTATTTGCAGACGGGTGTTATCATGCTCATCGGTCTGCTCGCTAAGACTGCCATCCTGATCACCGAGTTCGCCCTCGAGCGCCGTCGTAAGGGCATGGGCATCGTTCAGGCCGCTTATGCTGCCGCCGAGGCTCGTCTGCGTCCTATCCTGATGACCGTACTCACCTGCGTGCTCGGTATGTTGCCGCTCATCTTCGCCAGCGGTGCTGGTGCCAACGGCGACCGCACCATCGGTATTGGCGTCGTAGGCGGTATGATTGTCGGTACGCTTGCCATCCTCTTCACCGTTCCTGTCTTCTTCATCTTCTTCGAGTACTTGCAAGAGAAGATCCGCCCTGCCATGAAGGTCGAAGCCGACCAGCAGTTCCTCAAGGAGCAGGAGCATAGCAGACAAGAGAAGTTAGAAGCTGAAAAAGAAGATTAGATCCACTCCCACTCCCTCCACGTGAGGGAGGGGGTGGTCACTATTCAAAATTTGTAATTCAATTATACATTATATAATAATGATTATGAGTAACCACCTTCTCAGGTATATACTCCCCTCCCACAAAGGGATGGGCAGGTGGGTCGGTCTTCTGCTGGCCTGTTTCCTCCTCACTTCTTGCGGTGTCATGAAGAACTATGAGCGTCCGTCCGACATCAAGACCGACGGTCTCTACGGCAACGCACAAGTGGGCACCTCCGAGCAAGGACTTGGCGCGAAGGCTTGGCGCGAGTTCTTCACCGACCCTCAACTGCAAGCCCTCATCGAACGCGGCTTGGCACAAAGCGTGTCGATGCGCCAGCTTGACCTTCAGATTCAAGAGGCTCAGGAGTACCTTCGTTGCTCCAAGTTGGCCTATATCCCCAGCTTGGCCATCGCTCCGCAGGGCCAAATCTCCAGCTTCGACTGGGCCAAACCACTGAAATTCTATACCGTTCCCCTTTCAGCCTCTTGGCAGATTGGCAGCTTTGGCACACTCCGCAACGCCAAGAAAAAGGCCGAGGTAGGTGTCGAGCAGACGCGCGTAGCCAAGCAAGCCGTACAGCAGGCTCTCGTGGCCAATATCGCCAACATTTACTACTCGCTCTGCATGCTCGATGCTCAGCTGGCCATTAGCGAACAGACGGCCAAGAACTGGCGTGAGAGCGTGGAGATGACACGCAAGCTGATGGCTGCCGGACGCTCCAATAAAGCTGCCGTCGCACAAAGCGAGGCCAACTGCCTCAACGTCGAAGCCAACCTACTCGACCTCCACGAAGGCATCATCGAGGCTGAGAATGCGCTCTGCACCATCCTTGGCGAAACGCCTCACCACATCGAGCGCGGCACCCTCGAGTCGTTCAAGGCTCCGGCTGCCATCGAGACTGGCGTTCCCATGGCTCTCCTGCAGAATCGTCCCGACGTGAAGCAGGCTGAACTGAAGCTCGCCAGCGCCTTCTACGACGTCAATAGCGCGCAAGCCAGCTTCTACCCTGCCCTCACGCTCAGCGGAACCCTTGGCTTCACCAACAATGGCAATAGCGTAGAGCTCAGCCCTGGCAAGTGGTTGTGGAATGCGCTCGGACAGTTGACTCAACCCATCTTCCAGAATGGTCGCCTGCGTGCTCAGAAGCGCGTAGCCCTCATGCAACAAGAAGAGGCCAAGATGGCATTCGAGCAGAGCCTTATCGCCGCTGGCAACGAGGTGAATACGGCGCTCATGAAGCTGCAGACGGCTCAAGGCAAGCGTTCGTTCATCGAGGGGCAAATCCGCTCGCTCACGGATGCTGTACAGGCTACCGAGGCTCTCTACAAGGACAACGTCTCGCGGCAGGTCAACTACCTCAACGTCCTGACCGCCCAAACGGGCCTTCTCAACGCTCAACTCGGTCAGTTGGTCAATCAGTATGCCATTATCTCCGCCACCATCGACGCTTATCAAGCCCTCGGCGGAGGCTCGCTGCAATAGGCGCAGACTAAGAATGCGATAAGCATTTCTTCTAAACGCGTTTGCACGGATTCTCAAAGGTTAAGGGGCAATCACTCAAAAGCCTTTTAACACAACGAGAGTCCGTGCAATCGTTTATTTACAAATACAGGCAAATACCCTTATATACGTATAGCCCTGCGCGTATATACGTATAAGCTTGCACGTATATATGTGTAGCCTCACACGTATATACGTATAAGCCTGAGCGTATATACGTATAAGCTTGCGCGTATATATGTATAGCCTCACACGTATATTCGTGTAAGCCTGAGCGTATATATGTGTTAGGCTAAACAAACAGTCGCTTCAAATCAAGCAGGCTATCGCTTCGGATCAAGCAGATTCTCGCATAGAATCAAGCAGATTGTCGCTTGGAAATAAGCAAGCAGACGCGAAGGGGCGAGCGAAGAACAGCCACTTATTTGATCAGCATTTTCTTGCCGTTGACGATATAGAGGCCGGGACGGAGACCATCACGTAGGTTCTGGAAGGTGGCCTTTGACTTCATCTGCATACCACGCATGTCGTAGACATCGAAAAGCGTAGGCTCGGTCGAAGCCATAGCCTTAGGTTGGGCGATGCCGTCGAAAGGAATATAGCCTTCATCAGGAGTTTCAATTCCCAGTTCCTCGTCGGTCAGTTCGTAGGGCGTCAACTGGGCATAGGCCTCGATGGCACGTTGGCGCAGCCACACCTTGGCATTCTCGGTCACCCAATCGTAGTCGTAGTAGTCATAGTCGCTCCAGAACATCATCTCGCGGTTATGCTCGAGCGTAGGACGGGCAAAGGCGTAGTAGTCGTCGCAGTAGTCGATGAGTTCCTCCAAATGGTCGCGCATGAAGATGGTCCACGTCTTGTACATCGCTCGGTCCAGAGCCGGACTGCCGATGCGCATGCGCTTGATGGTGTTGGGCGACTCCATGTTCGACTTGCCGACAACTTCCGTCCAGAACACATCGTCTGCTCCATCTTGGAAATAACTATGCTCCTGCTCGTAGCCGAAACTATAGTCGAGGTCCCAAATGGGTCCCCACTTGAACTTGCATGTATCCTCGAGTACGTTCTCGTGGTAGATGAAAGTGCTCTTAGGATGCATCAGTTCGTAGTTGATAATCAGTTCCGTAACCATGAAATAGCGGGCCATCGACTCGATGTCGACCAGATGCTCGAACTCCTCTTGTTTGTAGACCGCGCGAGCGAAAGCATTCATGCGGTTCTCGATGTCCTTCTGCGTGATTTCGGTAGAACCGGCCACCGAGAAATCGGGTTCCTTGATGTTGATGGGCAACGAATAGTAGCGAGTCCTGAACTTATATTTCTCGTCGTAGTAGGTGTCCAATTCGAGCAGGCAGGCCTTCGATTCGTCGTCGAGATCGATGCTGTTGTTGGCGAAGCCCACCTTCTCGGTCAGGTTGTAGCTGCCCCAATAGTAGTCGTTAATGTAAAGGTCCACGGGCACGATATGGTTGGCTCCATCCGTGCCGACGATTCCTGCGGCGTACATGCCGATGGCGTTCGTGGTCATGCTGCCCGACTGACGATTGGCCAGTAACACCCAGCTCTTGCCGCCATGCAGACCGAAGGGTTTCACCTTCTCCTCGAATTTCAGGCGGTAGGGGTTCTTGGAAAATCTTTCGTTGCGCCAGCTGCTATTGCCGCGCCCTTTGATTTGTACAGGCGTCTCGTCCATCGAGGGGAAGACGCCGGCGCCGTCCATAGAGATGGTAGCATTCAGATAATATACCTTGTTGCTCACGAATTCGTCGTTCTCGATATGGATGTCAATACGTGGCGCTTCTGTAGCGCGGTCGGCAGGCCAATCCAGGAGGAGACGGTAACTGCGGCTGACAGGCTTCAACTCATAGACATACTGGGCCGGACGCACGCGACGCGGAGTCAGCACGCGAACCTTGGGGTCGCTGACGGTCAACGTATGCTCGTCATACATCGGTACGCGGGAGCGCTTGCTCACCAGCCGAACCGTGTCGTCCAGCATGACTTCGACCTGCTTGTCCTCAATCTTGAACGAAGGCGTAAGCCAATGGCCGATGGCAGGAACGACACCACGGATGAGCGAGTCGCCCACGATTTCGCAGTCGATATCGCTATAGACTTGGTGATTGAACTTATTGTTGAATTTGAATGACTCAATCGACAGACTGGCAAGCTGTAAAGGGCGGTCGCAGTAGAGATATTGGTCGGGCTTGTAGCTGAACTTAGAGCCGTCGTCGGTACGGATGACAAGGCCATCGTCAGTCTCCTCCATCGACGAGATCATCGCCCTCGGGAAGAGGTCTACTTCGTATGTAGAGCGAACCACGTAAACGGTATCCGACTCATCGGCAGCTGCTGCCTTGGACAACGGCCACATACACAACAATAAAGCTAAGGGAAATAGCGAGTAGAATCTCTTCATATAGTCTGTTTTTTGTTGTTTTCCTGCGCAAAGGTACGAAGAATTTGAGGACAAACAAGTTTTTTATGAATAAAAATTGTCAAAAGGCGCTACAAAGTTTGCGAAAACCATCCATTCATTGTAATTTTGCACGCGAAAGCAAAAATGATGCAGCAAAGCATGTTCGACATCCTGCTTGCACTACCCCTCTTCCAAGGGTTAGGGCACGGCGATTTGACGCGGATTCTCGAATCCACGCACCTTGAGTTCGTGACCATCGAACTGGGCGAAACCATCTGCCAGCAGGACGCTACTTGCGACCGACTCATCTTCGTCATCGACGGGACGTTGACAGTTCACACCCTCTCGGCCGACCGCAGTTGGGGCGTCACCGAACACCTCCATCAACCCACGCTCGTGGGCCTCGACGTGCTCTACGGCCGTCGCCGCACCTTCGCCTTCACGGCTAAAGCCCTCACACGAACGAAGTTGTTGGTGGTAGACAAACGCACAATGGGCGCGCTCTTCCGTTACTTCGAGGTGATGCAAATCAACGCGCTCAACTACCTGACCAGCGAACTCGCCCGACGCGACGCTCCCCTATGGTTGCCAGCTGCGATGACGCTCGAGGCCCGCATCATTCACTTCTGCCGACTTCACCTTCTGCGACCCGCAGGTTACAAGCGCTTCGACATCTCGCAAAGGGCGCTCGGCGAGTATCTGGGCGAAGACCCACGCTACGTGGCCAAGGCCTTGAGACGAATGGAACAGGACGAGCTGCTCATCCGCCACCGACGTTGCGTCGAGTTCCCCGCCTTCGAGAAAGCGCTCAATCAGGCCTACAACTCCGCTTCGACATGACCTGCTCGCGACAAGCGACAAACCCACGCAAGCTTACTTATTCTCAAGAACCAAAACATCCATACTCATACCCACTCATGAGAGTAAACCCTCTTTTCAACAAGGACTATCAGACGCCACATAACACGCCTCCGTTCGACCGCATTCAATTCGAGGACTACGAGCCTGCGATTATGGAAGGAATCCGGCAGGACGACGCCTTCATCCAGCGCATCGTAGACAATCCCGAGCCGCCGACCTTCGACAACACCATCTCCGTCACTACGCCCGACGACATGCTCGAGCGCGTGACCAAGGTGTTCTTCAATCTGCTCTCGGCCGAGACCAACGACGATATGGACGCCCTTGCGCAGAAACTCTCGCCTATCCTTACGGAACACGCCAACAACATCATGTTCAATCGTGCTTACTTCGAGCGCGTAAAGGCCGTTTACCTCCAATATCATCCTACTGACGAACAGGCAGAAAGCGTCACGACTGCCGCTCCACGTCCGCTCACGCCTGAGGAGCAGACTCTCCTCGACAAGTCATACGAAGGCTTTGTCCGCGCTGGCGTAGCCCTCGACGATGAGGCGCAAGCCCGTCTGCGCGAGATCAACAACGAGATGAGCCTCCTGACGCTTCAGTTCTCGCAAAACAACCTCAAGGAGACCAACGCCTACGAACTGCTCATTACCGACGAGGCGGACCTAAGCGGACTGCCCGATACCGCCCGCGAAGCGTCTGCTCTTGCCGCGCGCGAGCATGGCAAGGAAGGGTGGCTCTTCACCCTTCATGCGCCCTCCTACGGCCCGTTCATCACCTATGCCGATAACCGCGAACTGCGCCGTCAGATCTATCTCGCCAAGAACACCATCTGCATCAAACCCAACGAGCAGAACAACGAATCCATCGTAGCGCGCATCGTCAACCTGCGCCGCGAACGTGCGCAGTTGCTTGGTTACAAGACATTTGCCGACTACGTCCTCACGCAACGCATGGCTGAGAATGCCGACAACGTCTACCATCTCTTCGATCAACTGCTCGAGGCCTATATGGAGCCTGCGCGCCGCGAACTCAAGGAGATTGAGGACACCGCCCGTCGCATCGAGGGCGACGATTTCGAGCTGAAGCCCTGGGACTTCTCTTACTATGGCCACAAGCTGCGGATGGAGCGCTACAACATCGACGCCGAGATGCTCCGCCCCTACCTTCCCCTCGACCGCGTCAAGGAGGGCGTCTTCGGACTGGCTACTCGCCTCTACGGCATCACGTTCCGTCCGAATCCCGACATCCCCGTCTATCACCCCGACGTGCAAGCCTTCGACGTGCTCGACAACGATGGCAGTTTCCTGGCCGTCCTCTATACCGATTTCCACCCGCGTAAGGGCAAGCAGAGCGGCGCATGGATGACGTCGTTCAAGGAGCAATGGATAGGTCCCGAGGACAATTGCCCCGACCCGACCGACTCTTCCCTTTGGAAGAACAGCCGCCCGCATGTGTCGCTCGTGATGAATTTCACCAAGCCTACCGACAAGAAGCCTGCCCTGCTCACCCTCGGCGAGGTTGAGACGTTCCTCCATGAGTTCGGTCACGCCCTCCACGGCATTTTCGCCAACACGCGCTTCTCGTCGCTCTCGGGTACGAATGTCTATTGGGACTTCGTCGAACTGCCTTCGCAACTGATGGAGAATTTCGCCGTCGAGCCTGAGTTCCTCAACACCTTCGCACGCCACTACCAGACGGGCGAGCCCATTCCGCAGGAGCTCATCGACCGCATCATCGCCAGCCGCAACTTCCAGGTCGCTTACGCCTGCATCCGACAAGTGAGCTTCGGCCTGCTCGACATGGCTTACTACACGCTCACCGAACCTTTCACGGCCGACGTGCGTACCTTCGAGCACGAAGCTTGGAGCCGTGCGCAGCTCTTCCCCGAGGAGCCCGGCACGTGCATGAGCGTACAATTCTCACATATCATGGCAGGCGGCTATGCCGCAGGCTACTATAGCTACAAATGGGCCGAAGTGCTAGATGCCGATGCTTTCTCGGTATTCAAACAGGCGGGCATCTTCGACCGCGCTACCGCACAACGGTTCCGCGACTGCATCCTCTCCCGAGGCGGCACGGAACACCCCATGACCCTCTACCGCCGCTTCCGTGGCGGCGAACCCACCATAGACGCATTACTCATTCGAAATGGAATCAAACAATCCTAAACTCGACCTTCGCTACCTGCGCATGGCGCGTATATGGAGCGAGAACAGCTATTGCCAGCGCCGGCAAGTGGGCGCGCTCATCGTCAAGGACAAGATGATTATCAGCGACGGCTACAACGGTACGCCCTCTGGCTTCGAGAACGTCTGCGAGGAAGACGGCGTCACGAAGCCTTACGTCCTGCATGCCGAAGCCAACGCCATCACGAAGATTGCTCGCTCAGGCAACAACTCCGAGGGCGCTACGCTCTACGTTACCGACTCGCCCTGCATCGAGTGCTCCAAGCTCATCATTCAAGCAGGCATACGCCGCGTCGTCTACGCTCGCGACTACCGCCTCCACGATGGCATCGACCTCCTCCGACGAGCCCACATCGACGTCCAACACATGCCTCTCGACGACGCCGAATAAGCCAAAGCGCCACTCACAACGGCCATCACGCCCCCTACCAACGGCTGTAGCGCCCTCCCTCAGCAGCCATCACGCCCCTCTCAACGGCTGTAGCACCCTCCCTCAGCGGCCAACACGCCCCCTACCAACGGCCGTAGTGCCCCGCGATTCATCGCGGGTTCACGCCCCCGCTCAAACGCTAATCCCTCATCAACCATCACTCAGATGAACACCAAATCCCGCCTCGTGCCCCTCCTTCTGGCCATTGCTGCCATCGCAGGCATACTCATCGGCACCTTCTTTGCCAACCACTTCTCTGGCAAACGCCTCAACATCGTCAACACGGGCAGCAACAAACTCAACTACCTCCTGCAGATCATCGACAACAATTACGTCGATACCGTCAACGTGAGCGATCTCATCGAGGATGCTATGCCGCAGATACTCTCCGAGCTCGACCCTCATTCCACCTACATCAGCGTAGCGGAGGCCGAGGAGACAGGAGAGGAACTCAAAGGCAGCTTCTCAGGCATCGGCGTGCGCTTTACGGTCCAGAAGGACACCGTCAACGTCATGAACGTCATCAAGGGCGGTCCGTCGGAGAGAGTGGGTATCCTCGCGGGCGACCGCATCATAGCAGCCGACGACAGCACCCTCATCGGCAAGGAGAACCGCGAAATCATGCGACGGCTGCGTGGCCCCAAGAAC
>CADCOX010000059.1 GCA_902803195.1 uncultured Bacteroidales bacterium | reverse complement strand
TGTCAGTGAAAGCAAAGTGGAGGCTACAGGAATAGCCTCCATTCGTGTAAGGATGTAGATTCCAATGTCTTATGACCAGATTTTAATTCAAAAGTGGAAGCATGAGTGAATTCCATAATTATTTTTTGAAGGAATACTTGCAACCTGATGAAGAGAATGAAGGATAAATGACTTGTCAACTCGTCCACTTTTCAACTTTTCCGCTCGGCGCTTGCGACGCTTCAACGAGCGAAGCGAGTCTGAAGCGCTCGACCTTGGTCGCTTGATATCTCAAGAACCTTTCAACTTTTCAACTTCTCAACTTTTCAACCTTTCAACTTCTCAACTTTTCTTTACGGCATGGGATGGAATCGAACGATGCCGGCGCCGTTAGTTTGCATGAGGAGGTCGCCGTGATAGGGTTCGCAGTCCTCGAATTCGTGGGGGACGAGGTCCTGGAAATTGAGAACTTTCTCGAGACGCTTGCGACGGAGGTTCCAGACGTAGAGGATGCTAGGATGCTTCTGTGTGCCTACGCCTACGGGGATGTACATGCGGTCGCGAACGACACAGGCGCCCTGTCCTATTTGCTGCGATACGAAACGGCTGTCAATGTCTTGAATGCAGTAGTTGTCGAGGGCATCGGAGGGGCGAAGATGCACTTCAACACCCTGACTAAGCGTAGGAAGCGGGAAGGTCATGATGCGCCAACGGTTGCCATCGGCCAGATTCTCAATCGTATTTCCATAGCCGATGAGGAGGCGCCGACGATGGTCTATGACCCACTGCAGGGCGTATCCAAATAGGCCTTCCGTGTCATCGAAGATAATAGTCTGTACGAGTTGCGGAGCAGCATCTAAACTGATGCGTTCGACGAAACAGACATCCTTGAGGCCATTGTAGCGCTCACGTGAGCATTGCGAGACGTACAGGAGCGGGAAGGTGTCATCCTTGGCGTAGCGCTCGAGGCCGAAACTGGCGACATTGGCGTGGTTGGCCTTATGATTGCTGGCGAGGGGAAACTGACGCAAGCGCTCTAATCCGTTGTCGCGGAGGCGATAGATAGTGGCAATGCCGGTGTTCTGAAGGCTCACAAGATAGTCGTCGTAGATCGTCATACCTTGATAGCCTTGTTTGGCAACACCCTGGAGTTCAGATAGCGGGCGGACATTGTCTTTCGTATACTCCAAGGATTTGCAGGAGAGGAGAAAGAGAGAAAAGAAAATAAGAGAGCAAGAGAAGATTGAGAGGCGACCTATTCCCCTTAGCCCCACTCCTGTAAGGGAGGATGAAGCGAGCGGAAGTGACAATAAGAAAGATGTGAAGCAGTGGAGACTCATTATGCGGCTAAGTCTTTAGGGAGGTTGAGTGGAACTTTGTTCCTGTTAGAGCGCTAATGCGCGGTGGGGTGCGAGTCATATTCTGCCTCTTCCTCGGCCGCAAAGGGTATTCCATTGTCCTCAAACATACCTTCAAAGGAAAGGTCTTCGTCGATTTGTGGCCAATGAATGCCTGCATATGAGAGATAGAAATCGCGACGCTGCTCTTGTGTGGCGTTAGCCAATCGCGGCCACTCAGAGAAAGCATAATTGGCGCAAAGACCATCGGTGGTCTCAGCATATACGTGAGTGTCATCCACCCATACTTTTGCAATATTCATAGGTCGTGTCAAATTATTTACCGAAATGGGCTGTCCATCTATCGATGATAACCTCCACATTCTCTTCGATTATTGATTCTATTAAAGCAATCTCTTGTTTCTTAAAACCATGATTATACAATAGTCCCAATGGGGTCACATTGTACTTTGCTTCACAATCACCTTTCAGTACATGAACATGAATGGGCTCATGATCATTGGAATAAAACATAAATCTGAAACCAAAGAAGGTGAATATGGTAGGCATGACGTTTGATTTAACTCTTTTTCGGTGCAAATATAATGAATAATTTGTTATAATGAACAAAATAAACAAAAAAAATCACTTCCTGGTCGTATCCTTAGAATAGCGCTTGATGAGGTTGTAAGCTCCATAAATGCCATATTCTCCGGCTTGGGAGAGGTCGGAAAGACCCATCTGCAGCTGACCATCGAGGATGCAGGCGAGACCGCGGTTATAGTAAGCATCTGGGAACCGAGGTTCGATGTTGAGGGCTTTGGAGAACGACTTGCGCGCCTCGCCATAGTCATGCATCGCCATCTGTATGCAACCAATATTGTACCACGCATACGTGAAGTCAGGAGCCAGTTCGAGCACATGCTTCAGGTCGTCGATGGCACGCTGATAGCCAAGGCGGACGCTGGTGGCTGAGGCCTCCATCCCTACACTCTCCACCTCCATCGAGCGGCAGCGCACCTGGGCTGCGATGAAGGGGATGAGCGGATTCTTCGCGTCGAGGTTAGCGGCCTGCGAGAGGTCGGCCAAAGCTGCTTCGAAGTCGCGGACATGATAGTAGTCAAGCGCTCGTCCGATATAAAGTGCTGATGAAGGCTGAGGATTGGAGGCAATCTGCTGCGATTCGAGAGCGATAGCCGTGAAATGCAGTTGCAATTCACTCTCGTCGAGTTGAGGTTCAGAGTTGGTCAGGCAAACGGTGCCGCCAACGTCTTTGGTCGCTGCCAACGATTCCACCAGATGGTGGAAGGGGACATAGCGATTCGTCACGCTCTGCAGAGAGTGCCGCGCAATCACGATGATCGGCTGGGGCTGATCTTCGACGCGACGATCCTGCACACGACCACGATAGGCGCTGGCATACTCGCGCTCGGGTTCGTTGTCATCGTCCTCAACGATGCTGGCGTAGTCTTCGATGTTACGTTCGCTCTTCTTACGTGTCTTGGTTGTCTTCTTCTTGATGCCAGCTCGTGAATCAAGATGCGACTTCAGCACGCGGAACTCATCGCGCTCAGCGCCATAAGTATCGCCTATCTTGCGACGGATGGCGGCTCGGGTCTGATAACCGATGAGGAAATCGGGGTACTCATTCAACACCTGCGAAATATCACGCAGGGCAGCGCGGTAGTCGCCGGTCTGATCGAGCAACAAAGCACGATTGAAAAGGGCTATCATATTGTCAGGCTCCACCGAGAGAACAAAGTCGAAGTCCTCGATGGCGCGGTTGTCATCACCCACCTGTGCTCGCAAGAGGCCGCGGTTGAAGTGACCGAGGTAGTTGCGAGGATCTATCTCGAGGGCCTGGTCGTAGTCGGACATAGCGCCGCGGAGGTTGTTCTGATGGAAACGGGCGAGAGCACGGTTGATGTAGTTGCCGGCGATGCGTGGACGTTGAAGGATGGCCTTGTCTATCTCGCTTTCAGCCTGAACGTACTCTCCGCGATTGAGACTAATCATGGAGCGCATGGTCCAAGCCTGAGCATCGTAAGCATCCACGACTAGAGCCGAATCGACAAAGGCGAGTCCACGAACAGTATCACCCTGCTGAATAGCGACTTGCGCCTTCATCGTCAGGTTCTCAGCCTCACGCGGCCAATAGCGAATCATCTGGTCGAGTGCAGAATCGGCCTTAGCATATTCCTTCAGTTCGAAATGACAGAGCACCAGATTATGCCAGGAAGCGCGGTTCTTCGGCTCCATCGAGATGACCTTGCGGTAGTCGGCGATGGCACCTTCGTAATTCTTCTGATTGACGCGGCATAGGCCTCGCAACTGATAGGAGTCGGAGACGTAAGGGTTGCGGTCGATGCTCTCTGAACAGTCCTGCTCGGCACCTGAGAAATCCTCGAGATAGAATTTTGCCAGCCCGCGGAAGAAATAAGGTTCGTGGAGATAGGGCTTAGCATTGATGACCATATTGAAACGCTGGATGGAGAGCACATAGTCCTCATAGTAGAGGGCGTTGCGCCCCATCAGCATCACGCGGTCGGTATTGATTTGGGCATAAGAGTGAAAAGTGAATGAGTGAAGAGTGAACAATAAGAGTATGAAACACAAGCGCAACAGCCCGTGCCTACATACATCTACTTGTCTTACTTTATCGTTCACTTTTCACTCTTTCATTTTTCACTTTTCACTCTTTCATTTTTCACTTTAATTACCTCTTCACTTTCACCTTGTAGTCGCAGGAGAAACGTCCTTTGAGGATATCATTGAGTTTGCTCTTGATCATCTGTTTGCGCAGGCCTTGGATATGATCGGTATAGACCTTTCCGTCGAGGTGGTCAAACTCATGCTGCATGACGCGTGCCAGATAACCATCGACCCATTCGTCGTGCTCTTGCAACTGTTCGTCCTGATAGGTGACACGGATACGAGTGGGACGCTTGACGCGCTCACTCATGCCGGGCAACGAGAGGCAGCCTTCGTCCATCGTCTCTTGATTGGTCTTGTCGTACTCTTCGATGTAGGGATTGTAGAAGACATGTCGGTAGCCTTCGTACTGAGGGTAATCCTCCTTGATAGGGTTGAGGTCAATAACCACAACACGCACAGAACGACCCACTTGCGGGGCTGCCAGTCCGATGCCGCCCGAATGATCGAGTGTGTCGAACATATCCTGAACAAACTGCTGAATATCCGCGTCTTGCGGATCAACGTCCTCTGCCACCTTTCGCAGCACGGGTTGGCCAAGGGTATAGATGGGTAAGATCATTGTATGTTGAGAAGTTGAGAAGTTGAAAGGTTGAAAAGTTGAGAAGTTCTTCGCAGAGCGAAGCGAGCAGAGCTCGAGCGGAAAGGATGAAACGTTGAAAGGATGAAACGTTATGGTTGTTTTCTCGATTCCATCCATCCTTGTAGGATGATGGTTGCTGAGATTTCGTCGACGAGTGCTTTGTTCTGCCGTGCTTTGCGACTGATGCCGCTCTCGAGCATCGCGCGATGCGCCAACACACTGGTGAAGCGCTCATCAAACAGTTCCACAGGCGTTGAGGGCAGGACCTTGCGTAGACGATTCACAAAGGGGGTGATGCGACACATGTTTTCGCTGTCTTCACCGTTCATCTGCCGAGGCAGTCCCACAATGATGCGCTCCACCTCCTCACGTCCGACATAGTCGACCACGAATCGTTCCAAGTCCGTAGTGGCCACCGTCGTCAGTCCGTTGGCTATCAACTGCAGAGGGTCGGTTACTGCCAGACCCGTGCGTTTCTTTCCATAGTCTATCGCGAGGATGCGCATGTTTAAATGATGAATGATGAATGATGAATGACGAATGATGAATGACGAATGATGAATGATGAATTAAATAAAAAGGACAGGGGTTAGCTTCACAGCCTACCCCTGCCAACAAAAATCTTACATATATTCACTTTACCAAAAAGAAATGCCTTTGTGGTTAGGTTGACGCGGCTTACTTGCGAAGTAGCCAAGCGTCAGGATACTGTGAGCGCAATGCGTTGCGGCTCTGTACAGCACTGCCGAGGTCGTCGAACGTGGATGCGATGACACGGAACATGCCTTGCGGGTTCGTGGCGATCTGAGCGGCATAGCCGTTGTTGGTCAATGTGCGCTGCAGGTTGTCTGCATTAGCACGGATGCTGAAGCTGCCGACGACAACGCTGTAAGCCTTCAGGCCTGCACCGCTGACGAGCGTCAAACTCTCGCTGCGTGTGTTCTCATTGGCTACCGGTGCGGTGGTGACGGTCTGCACGGGAGCGACGGTGGTGGGCTGAGCTACGACGGCAGGCTGGGTCTGCTCAACGGCTTGCTGAGCCTTAGCCTTCTCGTAAGCTTTCTTGTAAGCACTCTCGCTGCTCTTGCAGGATACCATGGAAAGAGCCACGCATACGGCGGCACCCAAAACGAAATAATTTCTCATTGCTTTTTACTCCTTTATTAGTGATAAATAATAATTTTCGCCACAAAGATACAAAGAAAACCTTTCACGCAAAAGAGTTTTACGAAAAAAAACGTTAAAAGTACGCATTTTATCCTTTATTTGCTAAAAAATCGGCCCCAAACGCACTCCGAAGAAAAGAAAACGCTTATATTTGCACTCAGAAACGTTAACGAAAGTCTAACCAGAGGTCCGACGCGACAGCGCGCCTCATAAAACTCTGACAACAATGAAAGCACTGAATTTTCTCGCAGCATTCATCGGCGGCGTTGCCATCGGCGGCGTAGCTGGTATCCTCCTCGCTCCTGAAAAGGGCTCCGAAACCCGTGAGCGCATCGCCGAAGCTCTCCGCAAGCGCGGCATCCGCCTCAACCGTAAGGAGATGGATGCCCTCGTTGACGACATCACCGAGGAGCTCCAAAACGTAGCTGAGCCCGAGGAGTAAACGCCCGACGGCATAACTCCCATCTAACCACGAACCTAACCACGTCTGAGTATGTTCTTTGACAGCGGACAGACCACAGAACAGATGAGCCAGCTCTTCTCGGAAGCGAAGCAGTATTGGTCGCTGCAGAAGCAGCACCTGTCACTGCAGACCACCGAGGTGCTGACGCGTCTGCTCTCGGCCATCGCCCTCTGGGCCATCGTCATCCTCGTCGGTTCCCTCGTGTTGCTCTTCGCCAGCTTCGCCATCGCCTTCTGGCTGGGCGGACTCTTAGGCAACACGGTATGGGGGTTCGTCATCATCGCAGCGGTGCTGTTTGCCGTGACGCTCCTCGTCTACGTCAACCGTACTGCTTGGATCATCGTCCCCGTGACCCGTTTCATGGTGAGTCTCTTCGCTTCGTCGCTCACCTCCCCCACCCGTGAGGGCGTAGCGATGGAGAAGGTACGCGTGCAGGAGAAGCTCGACGAGAGCCAACTCCAGATGCGCGAGACTGCAAACACCCTCCTTTCCCCTCAGCCCGAAGCACGGAATCGTTGGGAACGTGCTGCTGGCCTGTTCCAAAACGGCATGAGCCTCTACCGCGGTCTGCAGTTGGGTCTCAGCGCCATCGCTGCCTTCCGCGTCATCTTCGGCAAAGGCAAGAGAAGGAGGAGAAGGTAACAGGAACGAAAAAGGGATGCGCTTAGCACAGAAATTTAACAAGTCTTGAAAAATCAAGCAAAGATATTAGCGCGAAACGCTTCTTATATTGATATAGTTAAACTTGTTATAGTTTTGTTTGATTTCTACGCTTAAGGCGAACCCTAAATTTCTTAAGAAAGCGCTATTACAAAATGACCTCGGCCTCGGCCGGGGTCATTTGCTTGACTGACGTTGTTCACTATTTCAAGCAACGGATAATACGTATTTTGCCTTTTCTGAGCACAAAAATACATTTTTACATACCCAAATACATACAAAATACATGATTTTTGAGAGACTTTATCACCTATTTATCAGAGACTTATCAACGAAAGAATGTAAAAAAGTAAAAAATCAGCCAACTTTTTACATGTGCGCATACATGTACGAAGAAAAATAGAGGAGCATCCCTGCGACCTTTCCCTCACGCCGCTTTATATATTCGCTCATAGCTGAGCGAATAGACGCTAAACCCTGAGCGAATATACGCATCGGTTGTTCGGTCGCGACCGAACAACCGATGCGTATAGAAGTTGAAATCAGAATGAAGGAAACTAAGACAGCGTCTTTTGAGTCCCTGTGCTTGTAGTATGAAAAGCTTCAAAATAATAAGTCAGACCATCATAAGTTATTTCATAAACAGGAGATTGTTCTTGATAATAACGATTCCGATCTGTTAAAACCCCCCAACCGACATAACTATAGCACCTATCTGTTATTAGCTTAGGAGAACCTTCAATTGAACCATTTCTACTTGGTATTCTATTAGGTCTGCTGGGTATCGATAACTCCTCACCATCATCATAGTAACCATCACCATCAAAATCTCGATAAAGGTTACCTGAATAAAATTGGTTATTATTCCAACCACCTGTTATATAGAATCCGGTAACAACATCTATCACCTCACAGGTAGCAACACATTCCTGTGGTTCAAACCTCTCAGCCACCACTACGGGCTTTGAGTACTTTTTCTTCTCCATATTTAATGATAATAAGTCGTTTTCTATATTTATGCTTAAAAACGGCGCAAAAGTAGTGATTATCTCTGAAATACAAGTAGAAATGGCTGATAAAATTTGTTAAATATAACAAATGAAGGCAGATATTGTAAACATTTCGAAAAATAGCGGTTCTGACTCATCACTTTGCGAAGCGAGAGAGCACAGGCTCGTGATATTCAAGTCAATGGCCGAATCGTTACATACAAAAAAAGCCAGCACAGAGGCTGGCTTAAAGTTTCAGTCAAGAATAATGGAATGAAGGGTAGTAGAAAGTGCTATTCACCGACTGCACTTATTCGGCCGATGAACAGGTGAGTTCGGCTACTATGTACTCTGAGCGAGTGCCAATACGGAACTTACCGCCCCAGATGCCAAGGCCACTGCTGACGTAGTAGTGCGTACGGCCACGGCGATGCGGACCGAAAGCACATTCATAGAGGGCATCGGTCAGCCAAGAGGCGGGCCATATCTGACCATGATGCGTGTGACCGGCAAGTTCAAAGTCTGCGCCTGCCTGCTCAGCCTCCTCGAGGTGGTAGGGCTGATGGTCGAGGACGATGATGTAGCGGTCGGTGGGTGGCGAAGGCAGTAGCTCGCTCAAGGCTGCACGGCGATGATTGGAACGATCATCGCGACCTATAATCATGAGAGGTCCTACCTCAGCCACCTCATCACGCAACAGATGGATGCCCGCCTCCTTGTAGAAAGACAAAGAACCATTAGCGCCTGAGATATACTCATGATTGCCGAGGCAAGCATAGACGGGAGCCTGCAGGCGATGGAACTCCTCAGCCATCCGCTCCTCCTCGAGGGGACGCAGGCTGCGGTCGATGATATCACCTGCAATCAGCACAACATCAGGTTGTTCTGCATTGATGAGATCCACCCAACGCGCCAACTCGCTGCGACGATTGTGGTAGCCAAGATGCCAGTCGGACGTCATAACGATGCGCAGGGGACGCACATGTCCTTCGGCATCTGTAGGCATGTCTGTGAGCGACTTGTCGGTGGTCAGTTCTTCACGCGCGCGTATTTTATTAAGGTAATGGAAATAGCCGTAGGTGAAAACGGCTATCACCACGCAGACTATCGCTGTTGTGCCTGTCCAACTGGCTCGCAGCAGATGAGTTGGGATGAGATGGCAGAGACGCAGGAGGTCGAGCACAAGCCACAACATCAGCAGATAGAGCACGATGATTACCCATGAGGTACCTATATGATAAACGACCGTGGCAACAGGCATAGGGAGCGTATCGAGCTGCGGCATTACCGAAAGGAAGAACAGACCGAAGGCTATCGTCATCAGGACGACGACGAGCAGCTTAGCCCACACGGGTAAGGGCAGCAACTGCCACGTACGCCACATCACATAGGCCTGCGCCAACACAGGCAGCGTCAAGATCAAGAAAAAAAGGTATCGCATGAAGAAAGCTAACTATTGAAGATAGAAAGTAAATGCGGAGTTCTTTTGACGTTGAAAGTAAATGCGGAGTAAATTATATCCAAAATAAAAATATATTTACTGGAATAATTTCCTCCGCATTTACTCCGCATTTACTTTCCCAAGTCAAGGAAAGACATTGATATTCTCTGCATTTACTTTCCTTATCGGGTATTACTCCCAATAAAGGATCTCGCGGTTGATGTTCCACTTGTGGTCCTTCGGGAAGTCGTCGCCTTCCCAAGCCTTCTTGGACGTCCATTTCTCAGGGGCATCCGTCCAGAAAGGATCGTCGGCAGGAAGGCCAAGCGGCATAAACGCCAGCGAAGTCATATATAGCGAGCCATTGTTGGTGTACCAGTCGGCCACATTCGGGTGCGAACCTACGAAGCCGATGGTCAGGTAGCCATCCTCTGTGAAATTGCTCTTGCCCTTACCCTCGAACATACGCTTCATGACGGCTGTTATGCCGGCGCGCACCTGTCCGTTCGTAAGCTCCTTGGGCAATGTCTTCTGCCAAGCCAGCATGGCCAACGGCTGCAGGACTGCAAGACGATAAGGAATAGAGCGACCGACAACGGGGAAAGTGCCTTCGGGCGAGATGAAGCGCTCGAGAATGACACCATATTTCTGCATACGCTCCGTGACGACACCGAGGCGGCTCTTGGCGCCATTGCGCTTATCGCCATGCGAGCGAATGAGGTAAGTATTATTGGGCTGTTTGGCCGCTACCATCTGCAGGCACTCAACGTACATTGGTTGGATGACGTAGGCATTGTAGTAATCGAACGCAAACGAAGGTCCGTCGCTATAAAGACCATCGCCGATATACCATTCCTCAACCTTGCTCATGGCCATCTTGATGCGGAACGCATCGTAAGGACCACCAGCATACATGAGGAAAGCCTCCTCCATACCGACGAACAGGAGCCAGTTGGTGTAAGGCGGGTCGTAGCGCCGCAAGCCTTGCAGCTCCTTGAAGTAACGCTGCTTCGTCTCGTCGGAGAGCGGCTCCCAGAGGGCTTTGTAACCGCGGAACAGGCTCTCGACAACGTAGGCAGCATCCACGAGGGTCTGCCCCCCACTCGACCATCCGAGGTAATCGGGGCTCTCGGGGTCGACGGCGTTGGTGTAAGCCTTGATGGCCCATTCACGGAGCTGTTTGCGTTTAGCACCTTCGGGCGTATCGTCGTCGGGAAGGGTGAGCCACGGAGCAATACCCGCCATCAGTCGGCCGAAGCACTCCATATAGGCGACCTTCTTGTCGCGATTGTCCCACGTAGGCGAGAGTTCCAGCTTCATGTTCTTCTGAAGTGTTCCGTTGGCCATATTCTCCAGCACAGGAGCGGCCATC
>CADCOX010000058.1 GCA_902803195.1 uncultured Bacteroidales bacterium | reverse complement strand
TCGATAACAGTGCACGGCACGTTCTTGCCGTCGGCACTGAAAACGGATGTCATTCCGATTTTCTTTCCTAATAATCCTGGCATTTCTGTAATTAATTATTTTATTATTTCTAGATGGTCTAGATTCTCTAGATGATCTAGATATTCTAGATTTTCTATATGTTCTAGTTTCTCTAGCTTTTCTTGTTCTTTACTACACTTTGATCTCTACTTCCACGCCGCTGGGCAACTCGAGCTTCATCAGCGCATCCACGGTCTGAGCGGTGCTCGAGTAGATGTCGATGAGACGCTTGTAGCTGCAGAGCTGGAACTGCTCGCGAGCTTTCTTGTTGACGAACGTTGAACGGTTGACGGTGAAGATGCGCTTGTGGGTGGGGAGGGGAATAGGACCGCTCACGATAGCACCTGTTGCCTTCACGGTCTTCACGATCTTCTCGGCGGACTTGTCCACCAGATTGTGGTCGTAGGATTTCAGCTTGATTCTGATCTTCTGACTCATGATTTGATTTTACGATTTAATGATTTACGATTTACGATTTAAGGTGGGCGACTGCCGAAGAGTCATATGCTCGGCAGCCCCCTGCCTTATTAATTTGATGAAGAATGATGAATGATGAATGAATTTTTCACTCTTTCACTTTTCATTTTTCACTCTTTTAGACCAAGTCAACACGTCCCTTGACTTCCTCGAGCACAGCCTTGGCGATGCTGCTGGAGACGGGAGCGTGATGGTCGTAGGTCATGCTGCTGGTGGCACGGCCGGAGGTGATGGTACGGAGTGCCGTCACATAGCCGAACATCTCGCCCAGGGGAACCATAGCCTTGACGATGCGCGCACCGCTGCGGCTGGTGTCCATGCCCTCGACTTGTCCACGACGCTTGTTCAGGTCGCCGATGACATCACCCATGTTCTCCTCGGGCGTCACCACCTCAAGTTTCATGATGGGCTCCATCAGAACAGGCTTGGCCTGTGCACAGGCGTTCTTGTAGGCCTGAATAGCAGCAATCTCGAACGAGAGCTGGTCGGAGTCAACGGGGTGGAATGAACCGTCGAGCAGCTCGACCTTCAGGCTATCCATCGGGAAGCCGCCGAGCACGCCATTCTTCATAGCGCCCTCAAAGCCCTTCTGCACAGCGGGAATGAACTCCTTGGGGATGTTACCGCCCGTAACGCTGTTGATGAACTGCAGGCCTGTACCCTCGAAGTCGTCGTCCACGGGACCTACGTTGACAATAATGTCAGCGAACTTACCACGACCACCCGACTGCTTCTTGTAGACCTCGCGCAGGTTGACAGTCTTCGTGATGGCTTCCTTGTAGTTGACCTGGGGCTTACCCTGGTTGCACTCTACCTTGAACTCGCGCTTCAGGCGGTCGATGATGATGTCGAGGTGCAGCTCGCCCATACCGCTGATGACGGTCTGGCCGCTCTGCTCGTCGGTCTTGACGGTGAAGGTGGGGTCCTCCTCTGCCAGCTTGGCCAGGCCGTTGCTGAGCTTGTCGAGGTCCTTCTGTGTCTTGGGCTCCACGGCGATACCGATGACGGGATCGGGGAAGTCCATGGACTCCAGCACGATGGGTGCCTCCTCGTCGCAGAGGGTGTCGCCCGTACGGATGTCCTTGAAGCCTACGCCAGCACCGATATCGCCGGCGGAGATGACCTCAACGGGGTTCTGGTGGTTGGAGTGCATCTGGAACAGACGGCTCACACGCTCCTTCTTGCCGGAGCGGCTGTTGTAGATATAGGAGCCTGCCTCGACCTTACCAGAGTAGACACGGATGAAGGTCAGACGACCGACATAGGGATCCGTGGCAATCTTGAAGGCCAGAGCAGAGGTGTGGTCATCCTCGCTGGGCTTACGGTCTTCCTCGTCGCCTGTCTCGGGGTTCGTACCCACGACGTTGGGGGTATCGAGCGGGCTGGGCAGGAAGGCACAGACATAATCGAGCAATGTCTGCACACCCTTGTTCTTGAACGAGGAGCCGCAAAGCATCGGAGTAATCTCCATGCTGACGGTGGCGGCACGCAGAGCGGTGAGGATCTCCTCCTCGGTGATGGTCGAAGGATCATCAAAGAACTTCTCCATCAGCTCGTCGTTGTACTCAGCCACGGTCTCCAGCATCTTGTTGCGCCACTCTTCAGCCTCGTCAACCATGTTGGCAGGGATCTCTTCGACCTCATACTCGGCCCCCATGGTCTCATCGTGCCAGAGGATAGCCTTCATCTTGATGAGGTCCACGACGCCCTTGAAGTTCTCTTCAGCACCAATGGGGATGACAACGGGCACGGCCTTTGCGCCGAGAACGTCCTTCATCTGACGGACGACCTCGAAGAAGTCGGCACCGCTGCGGTCCATCTTGTTGACGTAACCGATGCGAGGCACATTGTACTTGTCGGCCTGACGCCACACGGTCTCGGACTGAGGCTCTACGCCACCGACAGCACAGTAGGCTGCCACGGCGCCGTCAAGCACACGCAGTGAACGCTCCACCTCAGCGGTGAAGTCGACGTGTCCCGGAGTGTCAATCAGGTTGATCTTGTACTTATTGTCGTTCCAATTCCAGAACGTAGTGGTGGCAGCAGAGGTGATGGTAATACCACGCTCCTGCTCCTGGGCCATCCAGTCCATGGTGGCAGCGCCGTCGTGCACCTCACCAATCTTATGTGTCAGACCCGTGTAGAAGAGGATACGCTCAGAGGTAGTCGTCTTGCCGGCATCGATGTGAGCCATGATGCCGATGTTACGGGTCAGATGCAAATCTTGTTTTGCCATTCTTAATGTTTTTGAGTTTTTGAGTTTTTGAGCTTTGGAGTTGCGAAGAACTTACGAACTTACAAACTCGCAAACTTAATTAACGATTCTGAAATTAGAAACGGAAGTGTGCGAAGGCACGGTTAGCTTCAGCCATGCGGTGCATATCCTCCTTACGCTTGAAGGCGCCACCCTGCTCGTTGTAGGCATCCATGATCTCAGCGGCGAGCTTGTCGGCCATGGTCTTACCACCACGCTTGCGGGCATACTGGATGAGGTTCTTCATCGACACGCTCTCCTTACGGCTCGGACGGATCTCCGTAGGAACCTGGAACGTGGCACCACCGATACGGCGGCTCTTAACCTCTACCTGGGGAGTGACTTTCTGAAGGGCTTCCTTCCAGATCTCGAGCGAGTTCTTCTCCTCGTTCTGCATCTTGTTCTTTACAATCTCAAGAGCATCATAGAAGATCTTGTAGGAGATGCTCTTCTTGCCGTCATACATCAAATGGTTGACGAACTTCGACACCTTCACATCGCCGTATACGGGATCGGGAAGGACTTGTCTTTTCTTTGGTTTTGCTTTACGCATTGTTTTGTGTGATTTTAATTTTGTTTGGCTGTATTCGTCTGTTCTTCAACGCCGCAGCCCTCATCGCGAGGGGTTTTGCCGCATTTACTCAACCGCGTTTCTACAACACAAAACGTTTAATGTTTACGATTTAACGATTTAATATTTAACGATTCACTTCGCTTCTCAGCTCCGCAGTCCTAACGACTTTCAAATCCTCAAATCTTCAAACCCTTAAATCTTTGAATAGCTTTACTTCTTCGAAGCTTTAGGACGCTTAGCACCATACTTTGAGCGGCGCTGCGTGCGGTTGGCTACGCCAGCGGTATCGAGCGTGCCGCGGACGATGTGATAACGTACACCAGGAAGATCCTTCACACGACCGCCACGAACGAGCACGATGGAGTGCTCCTGCAGGTTGTGACCCTCTCCGGGGATGTAGCTGTTGACTTCTTTCGTGTTGGTAAGGCGCACACGAGCTACCTTACGCATGGCGGAATTAGGCTTCTTAGGCGTGGTCGTGTAGACACGAACGCAGACACCGCGACGCTGAGGACAGCAGTCCAGAGCGGGGCTCTTGCTCTTGTCAACAAGCACCTTGCGGCCTTTCCGCACCAGTTGTTGAATTGTAGGCATTTGTTTTAGTTTTTATTAATTTATATTGTATATTTTGATAGCGAAAAATGTTGTAAAACGGGCATACTATGCCCATTCGGGCTGCAAAGGTACGCAAAATCCTCCAAATAGCAATGCCCTCAGGGGGTCAAAAACTCCCCAAGGGCATCAAAAAGGCCCAAAAAGGCCATAATTTAAGAAAGTTTAACTGTTTACACCCCTTAATAGGACCTTTTGGGACCTTAAAAAGGAGTGTATAGAGCTGTTCAGCAAGGCCTAATGAAGCCTTTACACGACCATCAGTTCACCTTAAAGGGCGAGATGGGTCCCTTCGGCTGTGCATCTTCAGGCAGCACGATGACGCCATTCACCTTCTCGTAGTTGGCCATATTCTGCTCCAGCAGGCGCATCAGACGTTTGGCCTGAACGGGAGACATCACTACCCTACTCTGCACATTGGCCCGAGGCATACCTGGGTGATGGAACACGAAGTCCATGATGAATTCGGTCGGCGTGAAGCCCATGATGGTCAGATTCGAATACACGCCCTTCTCGACCTCCGGAGTCATGTTTATCTGCACCTGCCCCGGCTTCTGTTCATTGTTGTTTGCCATAATCTATGTTCTTGATTTGAAATGAACCCTTAATTGTTCGCTCGACCTAAGGTCGTTCATTCACGCCTGCGAGTCTTGCGAACTCAATCTCTTTATAAATATACGTACTTTATAAATATATGTACTCGCGCACACGTGCGAAAGCTTTTTCCTCTGCAAAGGTACCACTTTCCCACGATAATGCAAAATAAATGATGCAAAAATCATTCTTTTTGCGTGCCGTATTGAACGGACGAAGGAAGAAGCGGGGAACAAAAGCCCCTCCAACGGACGGATGAGTGCCGTTGGAGGGGAGAAACCGATCGGGAGGTGTTATTCCACCCGAATGGCGTCATAAGAGACTTCGACCAGATAGCTACGGGTTAGCTTTCCATCATAAATATCATAGCCGTTGTAAGAAATCTCCTTCGGCAACGATTCATCATTCAAAGTAACCTTGTACATGTCGAAATAGTAGTCATTGCTTTTCGGGCCCATCTCGGTACAAATGAGTTCGGGATATCTTTTGCCGTAAAAATCAAAAGGCAACATGGCAGCCTGATGATAAGGTGCACGATCTGCCAAAAGAGTAATGAAACCGTTCAGGTCAATATTAGCATTATTGAGGGCAGTATTGGTCTTGTAGTACCAATTCTCCCGGCCCGAACGATCGACGACAGCAATTGAGAAACTACTCGTACCGTCACGCTTGATGCTACACCCGGTAGCCCCATCGTCTACGACAGACAGATAGCCCTCATCATCATAGATATAAGCTCCGCTGAAGGTAAGCCTTCCTAATCCTTCCTCGTCAGAGACATAACCATTTTGACCATACTGGCACCATTTGATAGCGCCACCTGTCTTGGCATCATAAAGGTAAACCCCGTCCTCGTCAGAATAATCATAGCGGAAGGAATATAGTGGCGTCTCGTAAGAACTTATGCGCCCCTCATCATCATAGCTGAAATAGTAATGCTGAGTAGTCTCATAACGAAGTTCGCCATCAGACATATAGTAGTAACTCTTATCAAGCTGTTTCACCCGATAGATATACTTGGGTTCTGGCTCAGGTTCTGGCTCGGGATCGGGCACATCTTCGGGGTCGTCGCTTTCCTTGTCGAGTTCTATGCGCCATCCATCATCTTCGTCGTCGTAGCCCGACGGCCAACGGAGAATCCAGCGGCCAGGACCGAAGGAGTCGAAGTCGAACCCATCATCGTCGAGGACGATACCACCATAGTAGGGCTCGTCATCATAGTCACGGTCTTTGAGATGCCAGCGATGCAAACGGCCATCGCCCTTGTCCGACGAGTCCTTATACGTGCCATCGTCAAAGAAGATAAGGGTCGTACCGGGTTCCCAGTCACGAATGCGGAAGCCCATCCAGTCGTCTGCGTCGCCGCGCTGGATCTTATTAATCTTCCAACGTCCGACAATCATCTTGCGTACTTGCCCGTACTCCAGGGAGACGGTCTCGTCGCCATCGTCAATACAACTTGTGAAAGTGAACGCCGACAACAGGACAGCGATCAACTTTAGTATAAAAATATTCCTTTTCATTTTTATATTCTATTTGATTTGAGACACTATTTCCCTTTCTCACTTGATTTCGAACTCAACGCGACGGTTGATGCGTCGGCCGTCTGCCGACCCATTGCTCACAATAGGTTGCGTCTTGCCGTAGAAGGAATAGCTCAGGCGATCCCTGTCCACACCCTTCGAGATGAGATAGTTGTACACAGCCTCAGCGCGTTGCTTCGACAGATTCATGTTATACTCGTCCGAGCCGACGTCGTCCGTATGCCCCTTCACCTCTACTTGAGCGGTCGTGCGCTTCATCAGGGCCGCGATCTTGTCGATATAGACCTTGGACTCTTCCGTGAGGGTGCTCTTATCGAACTCAAAGTTGATCTGATCGATGGCGCAGATGGTCTTGCCTTCAATGCTCTGACCACGATCGAGGAGGTCAATGATCTCTTCCAGCGTGTAGCACGGCTTGCCCCTCTCCACGTAGACAAATTTCTCCACGGGCTTCTCAACGTAGACTGTGCTGGCTGACTTCTGAGCGGGCTTGCTCTTGAAGATCGACAGGGGCACCGAGATATGAGCCATCACTTCGAAACCTTGGAACTTACGCGTCCCCTGAATATCGTACACGGGGAAGAAAAAGCGCGAACTAGCACGACCGTCCTTCTCCTTACTGCTATAGGTGTCCGTGATGCCTATCTCATAGTTGGCTTCCAGACCCAGATGCATCTGCCGGTCGCCCACATTGATGGGGAACTTAACGCCCACACCAGGAGCAACGGCAAAGTACGCTGAAGCCATATTGGACTTTGAGACGTCAAGCTTATAGGCATCC
>CADCOX010000057.1 GCA_902803195.1 uncultured Bacteroidales bacterium | reverse complement strand
TTCACGGAGTTCTTGTTAGCACCTACGGTACCATCGGCACCCAGACCGTAGAACTTAGCCTGGAACATGCCAGCGCCGCCGAGTGCGATTTCCTCCACAGCGGGCAGGCTGGTGAAGGTCACGTCATCGACAATACCGATGGTGAAGTGGTTCTTGGGCTCGGGCAGAGCGAGGTTGTTGAACACGCTGATAATCTGGGCGGGCGTGGTGTCGTGAGAACCGAGACCGTAGCGGCCGCCGACGATGAGCGGACGATCCTCGACATCGTAGTAAGCGTCCTTCACGTCGAGGTACAGAGGCTCGCCGTTGGCGCCGGGCTCCTTCGTGCGCTCGAGCACGGCGATGCGTTTCACGCTCTTGGGAACGGCAGCGAGGAGGTGCTTGACGCTGAAGGGACGATAGAGGTGCACGCTGATCATGCCCACCTTCTGGCCGTTGGCGTTCAGGTAGTCAATGGCCTCGCGGGCTGCGTCGGTGGCAGAACCCATGAGGATAATCATGCGGTCGGCATCCTCTGCGCCGTAGTAGCTGAAGAGGTGGTACTCGCGGCCAGTAATCTTGGAGATCTCGCCGAGGTACTTCTCAACCACTTCGGGAACGCTGTCATAATAGGGGTTGCAAGCCTCGCGGTGAGTGAAGAACGTCTCGGGGTTCTCAGCCGTACCGCGTGTGATGGGGCGCTCGGGCGACATAGCACGGTCGCGAAAACGCTTGATGTACTCTTCCTTCACCAAGGGACGGATGTCCTCCTGGTCCATGAGTTCGATCTTGTGGTACTCATGGGAGGTGCGGAAGCCGTCGAAGAAGTTCACGAAGGGAACGCAGGTCTCCAGAGAAGCGAGGTGAGCCACAGCGGTGAGGTCCATGACCTCCTGCACGCCACCTTCGCACAGCATGGCGAAACCCGTCTGGCGGCAAGCCATGACGTCCTGATGGTCGCCGAAGATGCAGAGGGAGTGGGAAGCGAGCGTTCGGGCAGAGACATCGAAGACGCAGGGGATGAGTTCACCGGCAATCTTGTACATATTGGGAATCATCAGGAGCAGACCCTGAGAAGCGGTGAAGGTGGTGGTCAGGGCGCCAGCCTGCAGCGAACCGTGGACGGCACCGGCTGCACCGGCCTCCGACTGCATTTCCTGAACGCTGACGGTCTGTCCCCACAGGTTCTTGCGCCCGCGGGCAGCCCACTCATCGACATGCTCAGCCATAGGCGAGCTGGGAGTGATAGGATAGATAGCAGCAACTTCCGAGAACATATAGCTCACATGAGCAGCAGCCTCGTTGCCATCACAGGTAATGAATTTCTTTTCTTTTGCCATAAATGTTATCGTTTAGCGTTTAGCGTTAAGACTAAAGATTAGCTTGTGTTCCTTTATATCGGCCGCAAAGTTAAGAATTATCCTTGAATTGACAAAAACATGTTTTAAAAAAAGCACGTTTGCTAACATTTATTCGCTTTTCTTGCCAAGGATGATGTTGACTAAAGCGGTGACATCGGCTATCGTGACCTTCTTATCGACATTGACATCTGCAGCATCATGGTCATAAACGTAAGGGGGCGTGTCGTCCTTGCCGAGGATGATGTTGACAAGCGCTGTGACATCGGCTATCGTGATGCGTTTATCCTTATTGACGTCACCCTTCAACTTAGTCGAGGTGAGATAGGTAAGTGTGATGTCATCGACAATGATTTGTGCTGGGGTATTGCCCGTGCCGGACTTCGTGAAGCCGACGACGAGATCGAAGGGTTGGGCACCGTCCTTGACCTCGAATTCGTAGGTCAATGTCGTGGGCTCGGCGGTGGTTTCACCAATAGGAGTTTGTTCAACGCCAACGACGAAAGCAGAGAGATTCGTCATGTTCGCCATATCACTGTTCCACGAGAGCGTAAGGCGATACTTGCCTTCGGGTAGCATTTTCTGTTTGGCTACGGTTAGCATCGTCGCTGCGCTGCCCCAATTCTTGCGGATATACAGCTTGCCGTCATTGTCCGCTTGATGAGTCTGAAGCGTCGCCCATGTGTCGGCATCGGTGTAAACCACTTCCCAGCCCGCGATGGAATGAATGTTATTGCCATTGTCGCTGTTGAGAGAGGCCCCTTCTTCAGCACTGAAGTCGAGGTTGTCTCCGAGGAAGCCTGCAACATCGAAGTCAGCATCTTGGGCTGTAGCATAGGTGACGAAAGCAGCGTTAAGCGCATCGATAGCCGCTTGTTCGCCGGCATCGGTATCCATATAGCTATCGGCTGAATAAGTGGCTCCTTCAGAAATGCCGAGTTCCAAGGCTCCGTCTGTCATCGCCTTGTAGCTCTTGAAGAGGCGAATGGAGGCATCGGTGGCATCCATTTGGGAGATGAGTTCATCCTTGAGGGCGCCGTAGCTGGTAGCCTGCGAGACATCATCAAGAGCTGTAGTGACGGCATTGACTTTAGCAATCAAGTCGGTCCAAGCTTTGGCGCTCATCGTCATGCGACTATAATCTGTGCCGTCGGCGAGGTTATACTCATTCTCAAAGCGCTCCAACGCGGCAAGCATCAACACGCGGTTTGTCTGCACCTGTTGCACCTGCTGTCTGGCTGTATTGATAGCGTCAGGCAGAGTCGTAAGCGTGACCATATTGAGGGCATCGAACGAGTTGGCGGCATTACCTGCATCTATTGCCTCTTGTAGAGCGCCCTGCTGCTCTGGAGTCAGGTATTCCGAGGAGCCATTAAGCAAGCCCAAAGCTTCTGCCACCAGCGCATCGCGAGTGGCTTTGAGGTTCGTGAGGTCGGGGTCCTTGCTATAAACAATGGAGGCAATCTGTGCAAAGTGCCAGTTGGAGCCATTCGCATCTTTTTGCACACCAAAAGTCAAATCACCAGTCGAAGTGAAGTGAACATTCACGTCGAGCGTTGTGAGTTCCGAGAAGTCAAAAGTTGTCTTAAAAGGAATGGCAATTCCAGTTCGCAAGATGCTACTTGCGTCCTCCAGATTTCCTGCAAAAGCGAACGAACGGTTGGCATCGCCTTCTGTAGCCTCGCTGGCGAAGCCACGCCCTGGCGTGTAAGCTGCCATGGCGTACATACCCACTTGATAATAGCCTTCGGGGAGATCGCTAACCGTCTGATAGAGCACGGTCCCCGTTGTCGCGCAAGTCTCCTCATAGCTCTCGGCGAAAGTCCAGTCACCTCGGTTCGTCACCGCCCACGTCACCTCGCCTGCCGCCGAGCCGTCCTTCTTTTTCCAATCTGCATAGTTTTGCGAGGCAAGGAAGGTTATGTCGAACTGATGGTTGTCGGTAGTGGAGATGAAGGTCATGGCTGCGGAACGGATGTCAGCAGTCTCGGAGGTAATAGCAGCCGCAGCAGTGGCAGCCTCAACATTGTTAGTGGCTGTGCGAAGGGCATTAGTGAACGTAAGTTTAGGCTCTCCATCATCCACGCCTGACATCAATCCTTCCACTTTAGCCTTGAAAGAATAGTAGGAAGCATAGGCCGATTGAAGTTCAGCATCATTCTTATAAGTGTTCAGAACTGTACTCAGTGCCAGAATTGCAGCACTGTACTCCTTCGCCGTTCCATAGGTCTTGTCGTACTGCGAAATAGCGTTATTGATAGCCGTCTCGCAAGCATCAGGGACGAGGTTGCTTTCAGTGAATTCATTGGCTTCGCTGACGATACTTGACAACTGGTCGGCATAGCCAGAAAGGTCCACACCAGTACAGTAAAGTTTGAAGTTGTCGAAGACCAACCATTGTTCGGAGGTCTCACACATCATTCCAATTTGGAGTGAGCCATTAGATACCACAATCGCATCTGTCGTAACCTGTCCGTATGTGCGGTCTTGAATCATTGACAGAACCGTGTTCTGGAAATTGTTCCCGGCTGCTGCAGACGAAGTCACAGTTTGAGTCGTAGAACCGCTTGTACCATAGACTTGGCCTGCATCAGTAGTACCTGCGATTTGCAAAGAAACCTTGTACGTACCGTTTGGAACCGTCAGGTCCTGATAGATCTTGAAATTACTGCGATGCCAAATCTCACAACCAACAGTCGTGTTGTTATTTCCACCGGCACCCTCTTCAGTCCATCCAGTTCTGTTGCCACGATCGAACGTCGCATTTACTACAAACCATGGCGTGAGGTCAACGGGATTGGACTCCGAGGCGTTATCCAAGAGATTCTGCTTGAACTGGTTGCGACTGATGGCATAAATCTGGAAATGACCGATAGCATCGCCCGACTTGTTGGCTGCACATTCTGCATTCTCTTCTATCGTATTATCCCAAGGTCCAAGGTATCCTGAATCAGGATACTTGCCATTCTGTAGAGTCCAAGCGCCATCTGCTAATACGAAGCGGACTTCGGTCCATTCGTTTGCGGTTTCATAGACATCATTTGTATCGAACTCCCAAGCCGCATTCCATTCTGTTTGGAAAAGTGATACAGGTTGGTCGAGATTGCGCATTGCAAATCCACTCCCATAAGATTCGAGCGTCCACGTCAAAGGGATAAATTCCTTGGTCGTGGGCTCCACCGACGGTCTGTAGAAAACGCCAAGCGAATACCATTTGGTATTTTGGTTCACGCCTTTGCCAATACCCAGCATCAAGTCCAGGCTATTGTCAACGAAAACATAATAGTTATTGGCCATCTCAGCTGCAGTTGGCATGGAGGTGACCTTTGACCACCCGTCAGATTCGAGTAGTTTGTCCGTATCTGCCCAAGCATTACCAACAAAACTCATCAGTGAGAGGACTGCGAAAAAGAATCTTCTTGTTTTCATAATCGTACATTTTTTGTTAGTATTGTTGTTTAGAATTGAGTTTGAATGACCTCTTTGACGCCCTCACCACGCTTGAAGAGGACAACAAAAGCATTATTGTTTTGATTGCTGTTCCCATTGGCGGCCACCGTGTAGTCATGAACTTTATTTTCACTATTAACGGAGCTCGTGTAAATGCGGTCATCGAATCGATGATAGTGGCCAGAGAAATGCTGCACTTTGCCTTCGACCTTGCCTGCGGCCTTCATCATGATAGCGGAAAGCGGATCTTTCTTCAGCGTGTTAGCAGAAGTGGCATCGTTGTAAGCGATGTCGGAGGTACTACAGCCATAGTTAGAGGCATTGCTGGACGTTTTGTACTTACCAACATCATTCTGGTCAAGCCACCAACGATTGCAATCAGAGCCAGCAAGCCAAGGATAATGCTGCACCCAGACGCTGGCCTCATCAGCGTGAGCTTCAACAAAGGTGTTGAGGTTCGCCACGATTGGGTCTGGAGCGTAATAAGTAGCAGATGAGAGCAAGCCAGGTTTCTTATAAGGTTTCTGGAACCAATAATTGTTGGCACAATAGAAGCGTACATCCTTGAATTTGAATGTAAAATGATTAGGTTCGAAACCATAGTCGTTGCCAGAAGTGAAATAAGTAATGCCATCCTCAAAATGGCCGCTCCAATAAGAGTTGTTCGTCTTGATGGCTGATATGGTTTGTTCGTCGGCATTGGCACCGCCAGTACCGCCATAAGTCACGCCTGCGTCACCACTCTCGCCAGTCCAATAGTCAGGCGAGAAGTCATGATTGCCCGCGATAAAGATGAATGGCACACTTGCAGCTTTAGCGACTTCGGCTGTGGCGTTAAGAAAAACAGTATGCTTGCCGTCATTATCATCATTTCCTTTATCTTGATCCATGTCGCCGAGACAAAAGATGATGCTTGTTTTTGGCACAAGATTCGTGGCCCCTTCTGTAGTGAAAGTAACCTTCTTCGTTCCATCCTTGCCCATCGCAATAATGTTATTCATGATAGCTTTGAGGTCCTCGGCACTGGTGCCATCATGTCCACTACCTTGATTGACATGGCAGTCGCTGATGAAAACACCGCAGAACCAAACGTCCTCAACAAAGCGGAATCCATAAGCACGATTGTTGTAAGTGAATACTTTCAGTTCATCATAATTGATTGTCGTGGTCGTAGGATTCGGCGTGATTTCTGTCGGGCTGACCTCTTGTCCATCCACTTGTACACCTGCAATGAGGTCGGTAAGTACTGTCCCAGCTGGCAGTGTCACCGTTGTAA
>CADCOX010000056.1 GCA_902803195.1 uncultured Bacteroidales bacterium | reverse complement strand
CGATGCCAATGGCAACTACGTGACTGAGCGCTATCGTATGGCCGACGGCTCCTACTGGCCCCGTACGACCGATAATTTCAATCAGGACCACAACTTGCTCTCAGCCGTTTGGGACATCAACGAACGTTGGAAGGCTACGGCTACGGCTCATTATACCTACGGCTATGGCTACTATGAGGAATTTCGTCCACAGAACAAACTGAAGAAGTTTGGCCTTGAGAACTATACCGCCGACGATGGTTCCACGGTGAAGAAGGCCGATTTCGTGCGTCGGAAAGGTCTGGAGCAGCACACCTACGGCCTCGTAGCGAATGCCAACTACAAGGATGCCCATTGGGATGTCCTCACAGGCTTGTCGCTGCAGCGTTTCCAAGGAAACCATTTCGGTTATGTCACCTACACGTCTTTGGCTGGTCTTTCTGAGCAGATCTTCCGCGGTGGCCGTTATACCTACTATGACAGCGATGCCACCAAGGACGATCATAGTGCGTTTGTCAAAGCAGCCTATCACCTTGACCCGGAGTGGACCATCTTCGGAGATGTGCAGTATCGCCACGTAGGCTATCGCACCGATGGCATCAACGATAAGTTCTACGAGGAGGACAGCCACTATTACAACCAGCAGCTCGATATCGACAAGCACTATCATTTCTTTAACCCTAAGGCGGGCTTTAGTTGGGTGCGCGGCGGCCACCACTTCTATGGTTCCGAGGCCATAAGCCATCGCGAACCCGAGCGGAACAACTTCACAGACAATGGTTCCTACCCAGCGCCCAAGGCTGAGTGGGTATTCGACTACGAACTGGGCTACCACTATGCAGGCGCGCGTTGGAACGCAGGCGTGAACCTCTATTATATGTACTTTACCAATCAGTTCGTGCAGACGGGCTTGGAGAGTGATATCGGCGAAAAACTGACAACGAACATCGGTACGAGCTACCGTATGGGTGCCGAGTTGACGGCCGGCGTCGACGTGACGCACTGGCTCTCGCTTGAGGCTAATGCCGCGCTGAGTCAGAACCGCATCACCGACTTCGATGAGGTCGTCGAGGACTGGGACCTTGGTTCGCGCACCATCCACTACGACAACTCCACGCTGGCCTTCTCGCCGAGCGTACTTCTTAACGGCTTTGCCGATTTCCACTGGCGTGGCCTTTCGGCTACGTGGCACACGAATTTCGTCAGCCGTCAGTTCCTCGACAACACCGCCTGTAAGGACCGTTCATTACCCGCCTATTCGTTGTCCGACGTCCGATTGGCCTACACCCTCAGTCCCGCCAATCTCGGTCGTGACGCCCAGCGCATCCTTGGCCTGCGCGAAGCCGTGTTCAGCCTGACACTCAACAACCTCTTCGACCGCCATTACGCAGCCAGCGGATGGGTCTACTCGGCCATCTGCGACAGCTATGGTCATCCTGCCGACAACCGCTATTATCAGATTGGCTTCATCCCAATGGCAGGCTTCACCATGATGGGCGGCGTGACGTTACGATTTTAAATAACAGACCCACCCCCTTCCCCCTCCCGTCAGGGAGGGGCTCCAGTCCTCTGAATACTTATTTGATACTAAAGTATGGATAGTATAATTACTTCCCTGCGCCAGCTACTTCCCTCCCTATCGGGAGACGTTTGGGGGTGGGTCTCTTTGGATTTAGTGACAGCTGCCCTCGGCTTGGCCTATATCCTGCTTGAGTACAGGGCGAGCATCTGGATGTGGGCCGTGGGTGCCGTCATGCAACTACTCGGCATCGTCCTCTATTACCAGAAGGGATTGTATGCCGACTGCGGCATGGAATTCTACTACTTGGCCATGACCGCTTACGGCGCTTGGCGATGGACAAAAGGCTCGGTAGTGCAAGCCGAAACGGACGCTCCCTCTCGAGGGGTAGGGGAGGGGGTTGTGATTACTCACATCCCTGCCCGCCTTGCGTTATTATGGACAGCCATCTTCGCAGTCCTATGGGCACTCATTTGGTATCTGCTCTCTCATTTCACCGACTCCACCGTCCCTGTGGCCGATGCCTTCACGACGGCCCTTTCGCTGGTCGGCATCTGGGCCTTGGCGCATAAGTATTTGGAGCAATGGTTCATCTGGATAGCCGTCGATGTCGTCACCTGTTGGCTCTATTTCCAGAAAGACATACCCTTCAAAGCCTCGCTCTATGGCCTCTACGTCGTCATCGCCATCGCCGGCTACCGCCGTTGGCGGCGGCAGATGAGCCTCAGCAACGCGGCAGGATGAATTCGCGTAGGCTTGACATCCTTACACTACTGTAGTAAGTAGGTATTCATAATTATTCTACATAATCTTTGCCTGTGGGTGAGTTAAAGCTATTTTTGAGCACCTGCTTACAAGGAGGGGGGCAATCTAACATTCGGCTGATTGCTTCCCCTTCCTCTAATAAACTAAATTGACATCACATTTGTGCTTTTTCGTGTGATTTCTCCATGTCTATGTCGTTTTTTTATGTATTTTTGCAGCGTCAATTCGTATAAATAACGATGCTTTGCATGTGGAATAAGCGATTGTTCGTGATGTTGCTCTCGGCTCTGTTCTTGTCCGTCCTTGGCCTTGGGGCAGAGGAGGGTAAAAGTTATTATGCGCTGAACCGCCAGAACGGACTGAGCAGCAACTGCGTGTTGCAGATGCTG
>CADCOX010000055.1 GCA_902803195.1 uncultured Bacteroidales bacterium | reverse complement strand
TCTCATCGTCATCAGCGGTGCCGAAGGCGGTACGGGGGCAAGTCCTGCAAGTAGCATGCGTTTTGCTGGCATCAGTCCTGAGATTGGTCTTGCCGAAACGCAACAAACGCTTGTAAAGAACGGCTTGCGCAATCAAGTGCGTTTACAGACTGACGGACAGCTGAAAACAGCAAAGGATGTTATCATCATGGCTATGCTTGGGGCAGACGAGTTCTCGTTCGGCACCCTGCCGCTCATCGTTTTGGGTTGTGTAATGATGCGCAAGTGCAATACCAACACTTGTCCTGTAGGTGTGGCTACACAGGATGAACGCCTTCGTGCCCGTTTCATGGGGCGTGCCGAGTATGTAGTCAACTTCTTCACCTTCCTCGCACAGCAGGTACGCGAATACCTCGCTGAAATCGGCGTCCGCAAACTGAAGGACATTATCGGCCGCACAGACCTCCTTGAAGTCAGTGCGCCCGACGGTTCCCCCGTCGGGAATCCTGCTGCTAACAAATGGCGCACCATCGATTTCTCCCGCCTGCTCTACAAGCCCGCCACAGACAAACCTCTCTATTGGGACCGCGGCGAGTTCACGAAAATCAGCGGCGTTAAAGATGAAGAGATAATTAAAGCCGTGCAAAAGAGCATTGACGAGCAGGAAGAGACGACGCTCGACTATGCCATTAAGAATACCGACCGTGCCGTCGGAACAATGCTTTCGGGTGTTATTGCCAAGAAATATGGCGAGGCAGGGTTGCCAGACGGAACCATCAATATCAAGTTTAAAGGTTCTGCAGGACAATCGTTTGGCGCATTTGCTGTGAGAGGACTGAGTCTGAGGCTCGAGGGCGAAGCAAACGACTACTTCGGCAAAGGCCTGAGCGGAGGACGCATCAGCATTCTGCCTCCACACGCCTCAGTGCTCGGCGGTTTTCCCGCCGAGGAGAATATCATAGCAGGCAATACGGGCTTGTATGGCGCAACGAGCGGCGAGCTATACGTCAACGGACAGGTCGGCGAGCGTTTCGGAGTGCGAAACAGCGGAGCCATTGCTGTCATAGAAGGTGCAGGCGATCATTGCTGCGAGTATATGACAGGCGGGCGCGTAGTGGTGCTCGGCAAGACGGGACGCAACTTCGCTGCAGGCATGAGCGGTGGCCTGGCCTACGTCTATGACCCAGACCGCACCTTCGACTACTTCTGCAACATGGATATGGTGGAGATTAACCTTGTGGAGGACACTGCCAGCCGCAAGGAACTGCTCGAACTTATTCGTCAGCATTACCTCCATACAGGTTCAGCCCTCGCAGGACAAATGCTCGACGACTGGCAACGCTATGTCGAGGATTTCATTCAGGTCGTACCCATCGAGTACAAACGCGTCCTGCAGGAAGAACAGATGAAAAAGCTAAAAGAGAAAATCGAGAACGTGCAAAGAGATTACTAACGACCCACCCCCCGCCCTCCCTTGTAGGGAGGGAGTGGTTACCTTTCAAGAAATACAAAAAATATACAAATGGAAAAGAACGCAATTAGTCAAATACAATCCACCCCCTCCCTACAAGGGAGGGCAGGGGGAGGGTCTTCTTCCCCAGCTTTTCTGACTGTTCCCCGCAAGGAGGCCGGATACAGACCTGTTCACGACCGCATACATGATTTTGGTGAGGTGGAACAGACACTCAACACGCGCGACCGACAGGAGCAGGCCAGCCGTTGCATGGATTGCGGCGTGCCTTTCTGCCATTGGGCTTGTCCGCTTGGCAACAAAGACCCTGAATGGAACAATGCCCTCTATCGTGGCGAATGGGAAACTGCATACAAGTTACTGAAGAAGACCAATCCTTTCCCTGAGTTCACAGGCCGAATCTGCCCTGCCCTATGCGAAAAAGCCTGCGTGCTCTACCTCACCACGGGCGAGGCCGTCACCAACCGCGAGAACGAATGTGCCATCGTGGAACGGGCCTTCCTCGAAGGTTATGTCACCATCGAGCATCCCGAGCGCAACGGCAAGCACGTCGCTGTCATCGGTAGCGGTCCTGCTGGCCTTGCCGCCGCACAGGCTCTCAACTATATGGGTTACGAGGTAACCGTCTTCGAGAAGGCCGAAGCCGCCGGCGGCCTCCTACGCTACGGCATCCCCAACTTCAAGCTGAACAAGAAGATCATCGACCGCCGCATCAGCGTGATGGAGCAGGAAGGCGTGAAGTTCAAGTATAATTGTTCCGTTTCTTCCACTGCGATTCTATCGCAGCAACAATACTCTGCCGTCATCCTTGCCACCGGCACTCCCACCGCTCGCGACCTCAATATCCCCGGTCGCGACCTCAAGGGTGTGCATCTTGCCTTGGAATTGCTGTCGCAGCAGAACCGAGTCCTCGCAGGCATGGAGTTCACAGGCGAAGAACGAATCACGGCAAAGGGCAAGGACGTCCTCGTTATCGGCGGAGGCGACACAGGCAGCGACTGCATCGGTACTGCTCATCGTCAAGGCTGCAAGAGTGTGACGCAGATTGAGATTATGCCTAAGCCGCCCGTGGGACACAACCCCGCCACTCCGTGGCCCAACTGGCCCGTCATCCTGAAAACGACAAGCAGCCATGAAGAGGGCTGCACGCGTCGCTGGAACATCAACACCCTCGAGTTTCTCGGAGAGAATGGACTTGTCACAGGTGTCCGCGTGCAACCTATCGACTGGAAGCCCAACCCTGCAGGTGGTCGTCCTCTCATGGTCGAAGCCGGTGAGCCCGAAGTCATCAAGGCCGAACTGGTCCTCCTCGCCATGGGATTCCTCAAGCCCGAGCATCCCGAATGCCCGGACAACGTCTTCCTCTGCGGCGATGCTGCCAGCGGTGCATCTCTCGTCGTCCGCGCCATCGCCTCCGGTAAGCAAACGGCTGAGAAAGTTCACGCCTTCCTCCAAGGCAAGTAACAACCAACCCCTGATTCATTCCCCAAGCGGGCGGAAGTGCCAAAACGGTGCACTTTCGCCCGCTTTTTGCTTCTTTAACGGGGATTTCGTACAATATATAAAAGAAAAACTATATCTTTGTCCCCGAAAACAAGAAGGACATCATTATTATGAATGAAACTATTACGTTAAAACGCTTTGCCGACATCGACTTGAATGATGCGTTCTTTGATAGTCTCAAAGAAGATTACCCAGGGTTTGAGGTTTGGTTTGAAAAGAAATCGAAGGACAACAGCACGGCGTATATTCAATATACTAACAATAAGCTGCAAGCATTCCTATATCTGAAGGATGAAAGCGGAGAAGAGTTGACCGACGTCACTCCCGCCCGCCCTGCATGCAACCGCATGAAGGTTGGCACATTCAAAATAGATGCCCATAACACCAAACTTGGTGAGCGTTTCGTCAAGAAAATAATGGATGCGGCCCTATATATGAAGGCCGACGAGATTTATTTGACCATCTTCCCCAAGCACGATGGTCTTATCCGCATCCTGCAGCGATACGGCTTTAACGAGGAAGGAAAGAAAGGAGATGAACTTGTGCTTGTAAAAAACATGAAGGTTCTCACTGGTGACATCCTCAAAGATTATCCTTTGCTCACAACAACAGGTAAACGGAAGTTCCTACTTTCCATCTACCCCAAGTACCACACTAAGATGTTCCCCGACTCTATTTTAAGAAATGAAGAAGGGGCAAAATATGAACTCATAAGGGATGTCGCTCATACGAATAGCGTCCATAAAATTTATGTCACATCCAT
>CADCOX010000054.1 GCA_902803195.1 uncultured Bacteroidales bacterium | reverse complement strand
CCTCTTCGCCGACTGGCGCGAGGGCATGGAGTGCTTCGCTGAGGCCTGTGCTACCATACGCCCTGCGCGCAGCGACTGGCAGCACGGTGCGCCCTTCGGTTGGCAGAGTTGGGGCGTGCTCGCTGAGAAGAACTCCTACAAGGCCGACCTCGAGATAAGCGACTACTACGCCCAGGTGTTGCAGCCCGCAGGCTTCTGCAGCAGCGACGGCTCCATCGTCTTCAGCCTCGATGCCAGCGACAATATCAGCACAGCACAACGCAAACAACTCGTCGAGAATGGCGAGGCGACCCATCAGCTCATCGGTAGCTACAGCACACCCTTCGCTCTCTGGTGGGACGAAGCCAGCATCAACAACATCAAGGCCACGTGGACGGTCGATGGGCAGCAGGTGACGCGACCCTATGCCGAGACGCTCATCAAGATCAATGGCAAGCCTGTCAAGTACGACGGTGCCTACTGCCGCGACCCGTCGCACCCCGTGACAAAGCAGGACATCGTCAACTACGTCCGCTCGCGAGCCAACGAGGGGGTGAAGTGGATCAAGGCCGACTTCCTCAACTGCGGCATCATACAGTCCGACAGCTACTACAAGCAGGGCATCACTACGGCCGTAGAGGCCTACAACGATGGCATGCGCTACCTCCAGCAGCAGTGTGAGCGCTACGGCATCTTCCTCGACCTCAGCATCGCTCCCCTCTTCCCGCACGGACATGCCAACGGACGCCGCATCGCCTGTGACACCTGGGGACGCATCGACCAGACCGAGTATGCCATGAACGCCATCTCCGGGGGGTGGTGGACCGATCGTCTCTATCAGTACAACGATCCCGACCATCTCGTCCTCGTGGGACGTGGTGACCAACTCGGCAGCAGCCTCGGCGAGAACCGTGCGCGCGTCACCAGCGGCGCCGTCACGGGCATGATGTTGGTGGCCGACAACTTCAGTCCCAGCGACCAGAGCGGACGCGGCAACAATTCCATGAGCCGTCAGAGAGCCATGACGGTGCTCACCAACACCGATGTGAATGCCGTAGCACGACTCGGGCGCAGCTTCCGCCCTCTCTATGGGCATAAGGAATACGACCTCAATGACGATCACGCCCAGAGCCTTTTCGTTCATGAGGCCGACTCGTTCGTCTACGTCGCCGCCTTCAACTACACAGCAAAGTCCACTACCTACATCATCCCGCTTGCCGACCTCGGCCTCAGCGAGGGCGAGGAGTTAGCGGAGTCGAAGGAGTTGTGGACGGGCGAGCCTGTCAGCGTCGGCATCCGTCAGTTCAGCATCGCCGTTCCTGCCAAGGACGTACGCCTTGTCCGCTTGCGTCTCGCTCACCCTCATGTCGTCGCCGTCAATGCGCCCCATCAGGAGTCTGCCGTACTCAGCACACAGGACTTCGACCTCCTTGGGCGACCGCTCAGCAAGCTCGGGTCAAGACCTCTCGACAAGCTCGGGTCAAGACGGCTCGTCCTCCGTCGTACCCTCTATGCCGACGGCAGCTCACGCACCCAGAAAATCCTGCTGCCGTAAGAGAGGTCACACCTACGAGAAAGGCGACCCTGAGTCTTACACTCAGAGTCGCCCTTTTGTTGTAATGAGCAGGGAATTGAAAAGTTGAAAAAGTTCTTCGCAGGGCGAAGCGTCCCTTCGGGCCGAGCGGAAACGTTGAAAAGTTAAATAAGAGAACTTTTTAGCTTCCTATTCCTCTTCCCTCCCTGACGGCCAGGCTTCATTGCGCCAGCCCTCCCCCCTCCCTGACGGGAGGGGTCGGGGGTGGGTCTTTATTTCCCCAGAATCAGATTCACGAGGGCCGTGACGTCGGCGATGGTGATCTTGGTGTCGCTGTTGATGTCGGCTACTTCTGCGTTGTAGTTCGTCGTCTTGCCAAGGATGATGTTCACGAGGGCCGTGACGTCGGCAATGGTCACTTTGCTGTCGCCGTTGACATCGCCACGCATCAACTTCCTTGTGAAGTAGCCCGTGTCGGGATTGGCACGACTTATGTAATCATAAAATTCAGACTCATACGGCACGGCTCCCACGAGGCTAACGCAGCCATTGAACAAATCAGCACAGTCATGGCGCAGCGGATAATCACTCCAGTCGTCATTGCAATAAATGGTGGTCAGATCCTCACAGATAGCGAACATCGCTTCCGCTTCCGTCACATTCCTCATGTCGAAGTTCGTCAGGTCGAGGCTTAATAGTGACTCACATTCATTGAACATGTATGCCATGTACTCGACCTTGCTGGTGTTGAAGCTCGACAGGTCTACACTCTTCAACGCCATGCAGTAGTTGAACATGTCGGCCATATCCGTCACGTTGCTGGTGTTGAAGTTCGACAGGTCGAGGGTCTCCAACGCCGAGCAGCCATCGAACATACCCCTCATGTCCGTCACCTGGCTGGTGTTGAAGTGCGACAGGTCGAGGCTGTCAAGGTTCTGGCAGCCTTCGAACATATTGCTCATGTCCGTCACATGTTCCGTGTTCAGGTACCTAAGACCTTTGATCTCTCCT
>CADCOX010000053.1 GCA_902803195.1 uncultured Bacteroidales bacterium | reverse complement strand
TCAGCCCCAACTGAACGACCAGAGCGCCGACGAGGCCGCCTTCAGTCGCAACTTCGCCCGCTTCATCAACGAGCGCAACGTCATCCCCATCGCCGACGAACTCTCTAAAGCTGAGACGGATATCGCACAGAACGTCAATGGCCGTATGGTCTTCTTTGACCTGGCGCTGAAGATGATTGTGCTGCTGTTGCAATAAAGCCCCAGCAGAAAGACCCACCCCCAACCCCTCTCGTTAGGGAGGGGAGAAAGCCCCCCGACAAGAATTAAAAATCATATCAAAATATAATGGAGTCAAAAGAGATTATTGAACAAGACATAAAGGAAGCAACGCCCCAGCCTCTTCCCTCCCAGATGGGCGGAACCGCTGTCGGGTCTTTACCCTCTCGGACGGATGGGCGCGAGGCTTTACCCACCTTCAACGGCAATCGCGGCCTCAGCTATTGCGGCTGCCCCAAGCAGAGCTGCCAGCTGAACGTCTACGACTATCTGGCCGACGTCCCCGGTAATGCCGACGTGACGGACCTCGTGGAGGTGCAGTTCAAGAACACGCGCAAGGGCTACTTCCACAACAGCAACCACCTCGACTTGGAGAAAGGCGACATCGTGGCTGTCGAAGCCTCGCCGGGACATGATATAGGAACCGTCACGCTGACGGGCAAACTCGTGCTGCTGCAGATGAAACGCACGCCGCCCAAGAACTTCGACGACATCAAGCGCATCTACCGCAAGGCTCGTCCCGTAGATATGGAGAAGTACGACGAGGCCAAGGCGCGCGAGCACGACACGATGATTCGTTCGCGCCAGATAGCTAAGGAACTCGGTCTGGAGATGAAAATCGGCGATGTCGAGTATCAGGGCGACGGCAACAAGGCCATCTTCTACTATATTGCCGACGGGCGCGTCGACTTCAGACAGCTGATCAAGGTGTTGGCCGACGCGTTCCACGTCCGCATTGAGATGAAGCAGATTGGAGCTCGCCAGGAGGCTGGACGTATCGGCGGGTTCGGACCTTGTGGACGTGAGTTGTGCTGCACCACGTGGATGAAGAACTTCGTCAGCGTGTCGACAGCTGCAGGGCGCTTCCAGGACTTGAGCCTGAACCCGCAGAAGCTGGCCGGCCAATGTGCCAAGCTGAAGTGCTGCATGAACTTCGAGGTCGACCAGTACGTCGAGGCTTCGCGACTACTGCCCAGCCGCGAGGTGCAGTTGGAGACGGTCGACGGAACCTACTACTATTTCAAGGCCGACATCCTTTCGAACCTCATCACCTATTCCACCGACCGCCGCATAGCGGCCAACCTTACGACCATCACGGCCAAGCGAGCGATGGACGTCATCGCGATGAACAAAGAAGGGCGGAAGCCCGAGACGCTGGACGATCGCGTCATCGTCACTACGCACAAACCCGTGGACCTGGCCGCACAGGAAGACCTCACCCGCTTCGATCAGGTGCGCAAGAAAAAGAAGAAGAAAAAGAAGAAATCCAGCGACGGCTCATCGCGTGATGCGGCTTCTTCGCCCGAACAAGAGGCTTAGTAGGAACCTTCTCATGCCTGTGGATATGCGTCGCTCAGTTCGTCTCTCAGTTCGTCTCTCATGCGTTGTTGTCCTGTTGGCATCCTTCGTCGTAGGGTGTCGACCTCGTACGTCGTTCTTTGCCTTCCAGCCTGTTGATCTGGAAGGATGGAGCTGTACGGACACTTTGCGCTTCATGCCTCCTTCTGCTACTGCCGATGGCCGCTATTCGCTCAACCTAGTCGTGCGCTTCAACAACCATTTGCAGTACCGCGACCTGTGGCTGGTTGTGGAGCAGCGTCTCCGAGCCGCCGATCAGCGCATGCGTTACCTGCCCCACCGCGATACGTTGCATCTGGTGGTCGCAAACGAAGCGGGCAAGTGGCTCACGCCTGGAGTCGTCTTGCACGAGGAGGAAGCTTTTGTGGGACTCCCGAATCTACTGGAAGGAGAAGCCCTCGAAGTTCTTGTCTATCACATTATGCGCGAACAAGAACTCCAAGGGCTGACCGAAGTAGGGTTGCGGATGGAACCGTCTATTTCCACGACGGCACCTTAGTGCCTAACGGATACACACCGACCATATTCAAGCGGAATACGGCAGCGCTGTAGGCTGGGATGACGCCATTAGCCGACGAGCCGTAGAAGAGCTGTTGGGGGATGTAGACGAGCCAATCATCGCCCTCTACCATCCTCTGCAGTGCGGTGCCGAAGCCTGGGGTGAAGTCCGAGACGGCAGCCTTCTGGGGCGAGGCCGTTGCCGGATCGAAACCTTGATAGTAGGTCTGCGTGAACACCGTCGTCAGCAGGTTGCCGTTGGCGTCAGTCGTCGGCATCAGCTGCCCGCGGAAATTGATGCGTACGGTGTCGTTGTAGGCAGGGCTGATGGTTCCGTCGCCACGCTTGAGAATATGCACACAGATACTGTCGCCTACGTCACCGCTTTGATAGAGCGGACTCCTTTGTAACGACTTGTACATGCGCCAGTCGCAATGCTGAGCCCAGTCGCTGCCATAGCGTGCACGAGCTGAAGCGATGGCGCTATGGGCGCTGTCGACGGCCAATTCAAACCAAGCCTTGTTGCGCGACTCCCAATGGTGATAGGGGTCGTACTCGGGAGTGTCTTCGCTGCAAGAGGCAAGCGAAGCGATAAGGACGGCACACCCCAAGACTCTCCCTAAGAGAGTACGAAGCGGCTGGCGCAAGGATATTCTTCTTGTCATTGTTCTATGTCGTTATTGCGGGGAGGGCTATTACGAGATTTTGAGAGACGGACGATTTCGATATTTCGATATTTCGTTATCTCGATATTCCGATATGCCGATATTCCGATATTTCGATATTTCGAATGCCGTTATTCCGACAATCTCGTTATTACGTTATAAAGGCCTTTACAGCAGCTTCTTCAGCAGGCTGGTGATGCTGACCTTGTCTTCGATAATCTTCTGCAGGTCGGCGATGGGCACGCGGTGCTGCTCCATCGTGTCGCGGTCGCGCAGCGTGACGCAGTGGTCCTCGAGCGTGTCGTGGTCGATGGTGACGCAGTAGGGGCAGCCGATGGCGTCCATACGACGGTAGCGCTTGCCGATGGTGTCCTTCTCGTCGTATTTGCAATTGAAGTGGAAGCGGAGGTCGTTGACAATCTGTTGAGCCACCTCGGGCAGCCCGTCTTTCTTGACCAATGGGAGGACGGCCAACTTGATGGGAGCCAAAGCTGCAGGCAACTTCAGGACAACGCGCGTCTCGCCATTCTCCAACTGCTCTTCAGTATAGCTGTGGCACATGACGCTCAGGAACATACGGTCCACGCCAATCGACGTCTCGATGACGAAGGGCGTGTAGCTCTCGTTGGTCTCGGGGTCGAAGTACTCAATCTTCTTGCCGCTGTACTTGGCGTGCTGCGAGAGGTCGAAGTTCGTACGGGAATGGATACCCTCCACCTCCTTGAAACCGAAGGGCATGTGGAATTCGATGTCGGTGGCGGCGTTGGCGTAGTGGGCCAGTTTGTCGTGATCGTGGAAGCGATAGTTCTCAGCTCCGAAACCTAAAGCCTGGTGCCAAGCCATACGCTTCTGCTTCCATTTGGCGAACCATTCCAACTCCGTACCGGGCTTCACGAAGTACTGCATCTCCATCTGCTCGAACTCGCGCATGCGGAAGATGAACTGACGGGCTACAATCTCGTTGCGGAAAGCTTTGCCAATCTGTGCGATACCGAAAGGCAGCTTCATGCGGCCAGTCTTTTGCACGTTGAGGTAGTTGACAAAGATGCCCTGAGCAGTCTCGGGACGGAGGTAGATGGTGGTCGTGCCTTCGGCCGTAGAACCCACCTCGGTCTTGAACATCAAGTTGAACTGGCGGACATCGGTCCAGTTGCGTGTGCCGCTGATGGGGCATACGATTCCCTCGTCCAAGATGATCTGCTTCAGTTCGTCGAGGTCGTTGGCGTTCATAGCCTTCTGGAAACGCTCGTGGAGGGCGTCGCGCTTGGCTGCGTATTCCAGCACGCGGCCGTTGGTCGTCACAAACTGCTGCTCGTCGAAACTGTCGCCGAAGCGCTTCTTGGCCTTCGCCACTTCCTTAGCAATCTTCTCGTCGTACTTGGCCATTTGATCCTCGATGAGGACATCGGCACGATAACGCTTCTTCGAATCGCGATTGTCGATGAGGGGGTCGTTGAAGGCATCTACGTGGCCGCTGGCCTTCCAAGTGGTGGGGTGCATGAAGATGGCGGCGTCGATGCCGACAATGTTCTGGTGGAGCAGCACCATCGACTGCCACCAGTACTGTTTGATGTTGTTCTTCAGTTCTACGCCGTTCTGACCGTAATCGTAGACAGCACCCAGGCCATCGTAGATATCACTTGAGGGGAATACGAAGCCGTATTCCTTGCAATGAGAGACAATCTTCTTGAAAACGTCTTCTTGTTGTGCCATACTTGTGTTCGCGCTTGCGCGCAGTTTTTAAGTTTAAAGTTTGATGTTTGAAGTCTAATGTTTGATGCGATATGCAGCGCTATTTCACGTCAACGCGAGCATTTCGGGCGCAAAGTTAAACCTTTTCTGCGAAATAGCGGTCAAAAACGCAAATCTTTTAAGTCTGGTTAAGATTTCTATGGTCAAATCACCAAAATTAGGTACAGAAAAGGCAAAAAAAAGAAGAAAAGTTTGCGCGAATCATCAAAAGTGATTACCTTCGCGCCGTCAAAAGGGCATTAGATGCCTCGTGACAAACTCAGATGAGACTTTAATCATTCAATCGTTAAATTTTAAAATCATTCAATTGAACTATGGCTTATGTAATTGGTGAAGACTGCGTTGCTTGCGGCACTTGCATTGACGAATGCCCCGTTGGCGCTATCTCTGAAGGCGATATCTACAGCATCAACCCCGACGAGTGCACCGAGTGTGGCACATGCGCTGACGCTTGCCCCTCTGGCGCTATCAGCCTGCCCTAATCGCAGTCAAAAAGAGCTTTATCGAGCCTCTCTGTTTCTTCAGAGAGGCTTTTTTTACTTTTTTTCGCCAAAAACTTTTGCAGTTAAACGAAAAAGTACTACCTTTGCACCCGCGTTCAAGAAAAACGACCTGGCGGGATAGCTCAGCTGGTTAGAGCGCATGATTCATAATCATGAGGTCCTCGGTTCAATCCCGAGTCCCGCTACCAAGAGGGGAAAAGTGATGCTTCGCTTTTCTCCTTTTGTCGTTTAAAAAAAGAAACCTCTACAAGAAAGTAATTACTAACTAACGCAGTCCTGATATGAAAAAGATGTCTGCATTCCTTTTCGTTGTCACTCTCGCTTTATGCGTGTGCGCGCGTGAGAATAATAATGTACAGCCCGTCAAGGAGCCTTTGCCGAGAACGACCCTGCTTTTCAATTTCGGTTGGCGCTTTCATGCAGGCGATGTGACAGGCGCTGAGGCTGCCGCTTTCGACGATGCCGACTGGCGGGCTGTCGACCTGCCTCATGACTACCAGATTGAGCAACCTTGGGTCACTCCGAACACAGATGAACGTCCCGACAATAGCGACCCGGGAGCTAACATTCGCAGCCGCCTGTCGCCGCGTGGGTTCAAGGAGATGGGCATTGGCTGGTACCGCAAGACCTTTACCCCCGATGCCGAATGGCAGGGTAGGAGGGTAATCATCGACTTCGAGGGTATCCTCTATGTGGGCGATGCCTACCTGAATGGGCAGTACATCGGCAAGACCGATTATGGTTATCTCGGCTTCGAGGCTGATGTCACGAGGTTGTTGAAGTGGAATCAACCGAATGTTCTGGCCGTTCGTGCAGATAGTCGCGAGGCCAGCAATAGCCGCTGGTACACTGGTGCAGGCATCTATCGCGACGTTCACGTCGTCGTCACTGATCCCGAGATCTTCTTCGCACGTCATCCGCTACGTATTACCACTAACGGCACCGACAGCGTCTTCCTACAGGCAGAGGTGACCGCTATGGAGCGTGGACTCAAGGACCTTCATTTCACAACCCGCATCTTCGACCGCGACGGACGTCTCGTAGCTGAGCAATCGACGACTCAGCCCTATCGTGGGAACCAGCGTACGCGCGAGTATGCGCTTTCACCCATCCATTTGGCCAATGTCCACCGCTGGGATGTCGACGACCCTTATCTCTATACTGCTGAGGTCACCGTAAGACATGCTGATGGGCGCATCGCTGACCGCGTGAGCTCGCGCTTTGGCGTCCGTCAGCTTGAGTTTTCGCCCGACTTCGGATTGAAACTCAATGGGCGAAAGGTCATCCTCAAAGGTATTGCCAACCACCACACGCTCGGCGCTCTCGGGGCTGCCGCTTATCCTCGTGCTATCGAGAAACGCTTGCTCCTGCTCAAGGAATTCGGTTTCAACCATATACGCACCTCACACAACCCTTACTCTGAGAGTCTGCTTGACCTTTGCGACTCGTTGGGCATTCTTGTTGTCGATGAGCTCTATGACAAATGGCTCACCCAGTATTGCGGCGGTCGTGCGCAGTGGACGGAATTGTGGCAGCACGACATCCCCGAATGGATTACGCGCGACCGCAATCACCCCTGCATCGTGTTCTGGAGTCTCGGTAATGAACTTCAGACGTATTGGAATCTTCCTTATGCCGACTGGGGTGTGACGCCTTATCGCATGCAGAAGCAGTTGCTCCGTCGCTACGATGATACACGTCTCATCACGGTTGCGATGCACCCGCGCGGGCGGTCGCAGGAGACGGATTCACTGCCAGCACCCCTCGTCCTAGAAACGGACATAGCTGCTTACAACTATCGTTATATGTATTTCCCAGGTGATGGGCGGCGCTTCCCTTGGATGATGTTCTACCAAAGCGAGGCTACGACGGCCGCTATGGGTCCCAACTACTATGAGATGGACCTTTCCAAAGTCATCGGTCTCGCCTACTGGGGAGCCATCGACTATCTAGGCGAGAGTCAGGGATGGCCGGCCAAAGGGTGGGCGCAGGGCGTGTTCTACATAGACCTCACCACCAAACCCAATGCCTATCTCGCTAAGAGTATCTTCTCTGATGAACCCGTTGTACACCTTTGCTTCCAAGAGCAAAGTCAGGACATCGAGTGGAACGGTGTACATCAGCGCATCCGTCGGCTCACCGACCATTGGACGCGTACAGCTGGCGAGGAGCTGAACTTGACCATCTATACCAACGCCGACGAGGTCGAACTTGTCGTCAATGGTCGCAGTCTCGGGACGAAGAAGAACGATCGACAGAATCCTAAGGTTCGTAATCAGATTCGTTGGGACCGCTTCACGTATGAACCTGGTTATATCGAAGCTATCGCTCGTACGGATGGTAAAGTGGTGGCTCGTCATCGTGAGGAAACAGCTGGCGAGGCTGTCGCCCTCCGTCTTATTCCTGATTTGGCAGCTGCCGCAGCTCGTCGTGCTCCTTCTGTCGCTCCGCTTTGGCGAGCAGATGGTATCGACCTCCAACATGTCAAGGTCGAAGCTATCGATAAACAAGGTCGGGTGGTACCCTCAGCGAATTTTGATGTTAGCTTTGCACTCACGTCTACACCGCTCACGAAGGGCTCATCCTCAGCCTCCACAATAGTCCCCTCTTCAGCTCGTCTCGTAGCCGTTTCCAGTGGTGATCATTATAGCGATGAACTCACCTGTACCGATCATCGTCGCCTCTACGAGGGTCGTGCTTTGGCCATCATCCGTGCTGGGCAGCAGCCCGAGATGATCACGCTCACAGCTTCGGCTCCTGGTCTGAAGTCCGCTACGCTCAAGATGCAGGCTCGCTAACTCAAGGTTTTCTAGGTTTTCTAGATTTTCTAGATTCTCTAGATCTTCTAGATCTTCTAGATGCAAGCGTGCTAAACTTTTGTTGCTACTATTTCTGCTGCTTGAAATGCAGGCGAAGCGTGCCGACGAAACGGCCATTCTTGCCCATTTGGTTATCAATGACGGTGTGTCCGTCTCTATTCGGGAGCTCTTTGGGATGGCGGAAATAGCTGTGGGAGTGCCCACCTATGACGATATCTATGTTGCGGGTGTCGGCGATTAGTTCTTCATCGCTGACACCTGCGACGTTCCATCCGAGGTGTGAGAGACACACGACGAGGTCGCAGTGTTCTACATTCTTCAAATAGTCGGCAACGGGCTGAGCCGCTTCGATGGGATCTGTGTAGCGGACACCTTCGCAGGTGTGGGCGGCCACGAGACCTTCGAGTTGAGGCGACACCCCGAGTAGGCCGATCTTAAGGCCTGCGCGGCGAAGGATGGTATAGGGCTTGACGAGTCCTTCGACTGGAGTACCTGTGAAGTCATAGTTGCAGCAGATGATGGGGAATTGGGCAAGACGGAAGATGCGCGCCATATTCTCAGTGCCCCAGTCGAACTCGTGATTGCCGATGGTGGCTGCATCGTAGCCCATCAAGTTCATTAATCCCACTTCGACATCGCCGTGATAGAGACTGTAATAAGCCGAACCTTGTGAGAAATCGCCTACATCGACAAGCAACAGGTCGGGATCGCTCTTTCGGAGTTGGTTGATGAGCGTCACGCGTCGCAAGTAGCCGCCTTTGTCGGCTTGGGCGGTGTCGGCAAGTAGCGGACTGAGAGGCTCGATGCAAGAATGAGTGTCGTTGGTATGAACGAGCAGCAACGAACGTTCGTTCTTGGTCGCACCTTCCGTAATGATGATGGGCTGATCCTCTAGCTCAGTTGGTGAGTCTTGATTGTTCTTTTGTGTATGAATGGGCATTTCGCCATCGATGATGATGCGTCCTTCAATCTTGGAGGTTGCCTTCAGCCCTTGTTGGTCGAGCTGTCGGAGGTGGTTCATGAGCGTTTCGCGTATGGGCTCTTTCGTGACGATTCGCTCTGTGGAGCGTTTGAGGGCGTAGAGTTTGTCGTTGCCATCGGCCAAATAGTCGAGGGTGGCGATGGTGTAAATGCGTTCGGGCTCTATGGGCTGTCCGGCAAGAGTGGCGCTCTTCAACTGTCCGTCGGGCGTGATGACAAGGCGGGCAGCACTGCTCACTCCTTCACCATGTAGGGCTGCAATATCGTGAAAGAGCGCCAGGACATCAGAGCCTTTTAGCTTCAGAATCGTGAAGAAATTCTCAAAGGGCGAAATGGCAAGGATGTCGCCTCGTCTCACAACACCCTGGGGCATAGCTGCTCGCAGGCCGCCCATATTACAGATGCCGAGGTCGGGCTTGTAGCCCAGCCGCTCACCTGTTGCTACGAGTGCGTCGGCGACCCAATTGGAGAGCAGACTCTCGGGCCTGCCTCCAGTCATGTATAGTTCGCTTTGCCCGATATAGGGTGCGCGGAGGCTATCAACGCCCACTCGGAAAGGCGCGATGAACGCTTCGACTTTGTCTGACGGTTGGGCATCGAGCGCTTTAGTGACCTCTATGCGGTGAGGCTCGACACGTTGGAGTACATAATGATGGCTGCTGCAAGCCGATAGGAACAGCAGTGCTAAAGGAAGGGTGTGTCTGACGAGGGCGGAAGTACGAAGGTAAGTCATAGAATGATCGTATGGTATGATGATATGGATGATTGATGGCTGGCTGCGAATGATGAGCCGAACTCTGAGCCGAACTCTGAGCGACAGCGTCAGTTGTCAACGAGGCGTATGCCGTCTTCCGTGATGACGATGAGATGTCGGCGATAGAGGTCGCCGATGGCTTTCTTGAACACTTTCTTGCTGACGCCGAAGACTGCATATATCTCGTCTGCTGGACTTTTATCGCCAAGGGTTGTTTGGCCACCATTCGTCTGTAGGTGCTCGAGCAGGATTTCGCTAAAGTCCTTGACCGCACGTTGTCCTTTGCGTTGCAGGCTGAGGTCAATCTTGCCGTCGGGACGTACTTGCTTGACGTAGGCGCGCAGGCGGTCGCCGCTGTGGAGCTCGCGGAAGATCTCGTCGTCGAAGAGCAGGCCAGAGAACTTATTGTCTACGATGACTTTGAATCCAAGGTCGGTCTTCTGCCAGATGAGAGCATCGATCTCGTCGCCGCCGTGATAGGGCGGATAGTCGCTGCTGAGGTAGCGTTCCACTTTGGCCGAGGCCATTATGCGATAGGTCTCGGGGTCGAGATGAATATGGACTAAGTAGCTGCGACCTTTTTGCATCTTCATCTTCTGTTCGCGGAAGGGCACGAAGAGGTCTTTCATCAGCCCCCAGTCAAGGAAAGCTCCGAATTGGTTGACCCACGCCACTTCGAGCCAAGCGAAATCGCCTACTTCAGCGTAAGGGTGTTCGGTGGTGGCTATGAGTCGTTCTTCGTTGTCGAGATAGACGAAAACATCGATTTCATCGCCAATTCCAATGCCTTCGGGTACATATCGATTGGGCAGAAGAATGTCCTCGGGCCCTCCGGAGAGATAGAGCCCTTGTTCGGCGCGACGAGCTACCGTAAGCGTATTGAATTTGCCTAATTGTAATCTCATGCTAAAAAGGTTTCGGGTGTGCAACTGGGGTCAAGCGGGTCGCGGTGTACGGGACCGAGGTCGGGTAGGGGTGTGCCTTCGATTGGAGCAGCTTCGTCAGGAGTGGGTTCAGCCGGTTCGTTGGGAGGGGTCGGTTCTGTAAGACCGCCCTCTCCATCAATTACTTGGCCGTCGCGAAGATGAATGGTGCGGTCGGTCTGAGCCGCCAGGCTTTCGTCGTGGGTGACGATGACAAAGGTTTGCCCTAAGCGGTCGCGCAGGTCGAAGAAAAGACGGTGCAATTCCGCCTTATTGGCGCTGTCGAGACTACCGCTGGGTTCGTCGGCCAGTACTACCGCAGGCTTGTTGACGAGCGCACGGGCTACAGCGACGCGTTGTTTCTCGCCGCCCGATAGTTCGGCGGGCTTGTGGCTGGCACGCTCTGCGAGTCCCATGAACGAGAGCAACTCTTCGGCGCGACGATGGGCTTCACCGTGACTGATTCCGCCGATGAGGGCGGGTATCATCACGTTTTCCAGTGCCGTGAATTCAGGCAGCAACTGGTGGAACTGAAAGACGAAGCCGATGTTCTGGTTGCGAAAACGAGCCAACTGCTTCGTACTGAGGCGGGTGACATCGGTGCCGTCAATGACGACAGACCCCTCGTCGGCAGCGTCCAGCGTCCCCATAATCTGGAGTAGTGTCGTCTTGCCAGCCCCGCTGGGACCGACAATGCTGACCACTTCTCCTCGTTCGATGTCGAGGTCGATGCCTTTGAGCACTTGTAGCGAGCCGAAGCTCTTACGGATATTTCTAAGTTCAATCATGATCGAAGTTTATTAAGCCATTCCTCGAAGAGCATTTGTCGTTGCGTGACGCTCTGCCCGTTGGGCGCAAAGACCGAGAGCGACTCCTGGGGGTCGCCATATTGGTCGGGGAAGAGCAGGATAATGTTGGTGTCCTCGTAATGCCGGGCGATGACAGCGGGTAGGGTGTTCAGCGCTGGCGTGTGGGAGATAAAGCCTGGGCGGGAACTGACCACAACAAAGAGGTCATCAGCCTGAGTGTCGGGTGCTAATGCCAACAGCATTGCGCCAAAGCCTTTCTCGGTCACAACGTCTTTCTGCACGTTGGGGTGATGCTCCTCGACGTAGCCTTTGATGTAGAAACCGGTGTCATCGCATGTGTGGAAAATCATCGGTAGTGCCGTACGCTCACCGATGCGGCAGAGGTGTTCGAGCCACTTGTAAAAGCCAACCTCATACTCCGCTTTGGGTGGTACGGCGACGACGATGCGTCGCATCGTCCCAGGAGGCATATTCATTCGCACGAGCAGCACTTCGCGGTGGCTGGAGGAGAGAACGCTCTGCGCAATCACTCCGAGCTTACCTGCCAACCGTCCCTCCTCCGTCTCGTGCAGACCGAGGATGACCTCGCCCGCATCCACTTCGCGCATCGTGTGAACGATGGCGCTGGCCACATTGGAACTCACGCGGCTCATCGTGGACATCGTGACGTTGGCGGCAGCGGCTATCACTTTGGCCTTCTCCAGGTTCTGCTGCCCACGGGCACGAAGCGCGTCATCAGGATCGTCGTCCATAGAGATGGCCAACCCCATAAGGCTGTCGGCGATGAGCGGGTTGCGTATCATGATGGACAACTGCGTGAGGGCATCGACTGTCTGCGGATAGGCGTAGGCCGTGAGGCATTTGCCGTGATAGCTACCTCGGTTGCGCTCCAACTCGGTTGTTTGCATAGCGATTTGTCGTGCGCCGCGTCCTGTGGCCAATGAACTGACAATGCATGAGACGAGGATGAGCAGCACCGTAGCATTGAGCATCTGGTTGTCCATGAGCCGCACGTCCGGCGCTGTAGCAATCATCACGATGGCCAAGGCGCCCGCAGCGTGGGCGTTAGTGAGCCCGAAGAGGATCAAGCGGTCGGCACGCTGTCCGCCAGTGAACCGGTTCATGAACAGAGCGGCTAACCACTTGCTGAAAATGGCGGCTACGACAACTACGATGCAGAGCCATAGAGCCGAGCGATCGGTCACGACGCTGATGTCTATGAGCATGCCAACGCCTATCAGGAACCAAGGTACGAACAAAGCGTTACCCACGAATTCCAATCGTCCCATAAGCGGACCGCCATGAGGGATAATGCGGTTCAGAACAAGGCCACCGAAGAAAGCACCCAAGAGTCCTTCCAACCCTACTGATTCAGCTAACCAGGCACTGATGAAAACCAACGTGAGCACGAACACAAACTGTGTCACGGCGTCCTCGTTGCGACGCAGGAACCAACGGCCTACTTTCGGGAAGGTGTAAGCCACAGCAATCATGTAGGTTACGATGCCGATGAAGAACTTCGTCCAAAACCACCAGCCGCCGACTCCTTGACGCATCTGGACAACGATAGCCAGCATCAGCAGGGCCATGAATGAGGCGAAAGCCGTTGCGACAATAGCATGCACTACGCTGCGATGCTTGCCCAGACCATAGCGCCCGATGATGGGAAAGGCCACCAGCGTGTGCGATCCTAACAAGCAACCCAGCAGCACCGAAGTCGAACCACCAAAATGCAGGGCAAAACGAGCTACGGCAAAGCCGATGAGAAAAGGAATAGTGAATGTCAACGCCCCGAACGTGAGGCCGCCCCGTCCGTAACGCCGAAAACTGCCCATATCCATCTCCAACCCTGCCAGAAACATGATGTAGTAGATGCCGACTTCACCAAAGAGCTCAAACGAAGCATCGCGGGCCAAAACGTTAAGCCCATGCTCGCCCAACGCCACACCTGCCAGGATGAGGCCGATGATGTGGGGGACGTGCAACCGCCGCAGTACGATGGGTGCGAGCAGGATGACGAGCAGCATGACGAGGAAAATCCACGTCGGATTGGTAACGAGTGGTTCCATTGCGCTGCAAAGATACAACAATTATCGGTAATGCCGACGAAAACGTCAACGAAAAGTGGAATAGGGACGAAAAAATGTTTTTGTTCGATAACCTCATCAACTGACCTTCGGACGAAGCGCTTACTCATTTAAGCGACCTCCTCTATCTCGGACGCAACTACAGTTCCGATTCAAGAAGAAGGGAGTATATGTCTACGGGGTACGCAGGTGTTGGCGAAGTGAGGCTGTAGAGCGTATTTTTTACTTGTTTTTTGCCTTATTTTGCTGTCACGCTGTCACCTTGCTCCTATTCCGTTGAATAATAGCTGCATACGGGTGACAGATACGGGTGACAGATAGGTGATGGGTGACAGCAAGCCCCCGATTTTAGCCCAAAGACTCAAAATGCGTCCATACGAAAATACTGAGAGGGTGCAGATATGTCGATGCTTCTAGGGTACGCGAACGTATAGACTGTAAGACTACACTGACCATACGAAAGGCTCCACGCGACCATTCGTTTAGGGCTGTCTCATTAGTGAGACGGACGTGTCTCACCGGTGAGACAAGGCTACATGAATAGACGTAAGGCCTGCAAGGTGCAGTGCCTTCCGTCTAGTTGTCCTATTGAATCGGTTGAATTGAGGATAGATGACGATTTTCGGTCACTTGCGTCGGGGTGCATTTGCCGGTCCTGTCGCAGGATCATCGCTGAAGTCGCCTGTCTCGGTGCCGGGTTCTCTACCGAGGATGATATTGACGAGGGTAGTGACATTTGGGCTTGTGATTCGTCCGTCACTCGTTGACGTAGGCCCTTTGATTCCTTTGATTATCATTTCCTTGCGGTTTTTGTGCTATCATGGAATATGTCTAAAAAAACTCCTCAAACATGTCATCTTCCGCTGTAGAAACAGGTTGGAAAAAGAGGTGACATGTTTGAGGCGTATCTGTGGTTCGGCTTTAGTACGAAAGGCAGGAAGTTACCAATTAATTGTGCGTATGCCGTTGTCGTCGACGTCGATGTGGACGTGTAAAGCATCGTCAGGCAGGAGTTCCTCGATGAGTTCTGGCCATTCAATCAGGCATAAGGCACCGCTATCGAGATAATCCTCAAAACCAATGTCGTAGGCTTCGGTAAGGCGGCGTATGCGATAGAAATCAAAGTGGTAGATAGTACTTGTACGGACGCCTGTGCAGTCGGGACTTGTGGCTTGGTACTCATTGACGATGGCGAACGTAGGCGATGTGACTGGTTCGCGGACGCCCAGTGTCTCACAGAGGGCACGAATAAAGGTGGTCTTGCCAGCGCCCATGCTACCATAGAAAGCGATGACTTTTGCCTCGCCGATAGCTGAGATGAAGGAGCGGGCGGCAGAGCCGATTTCTTCGAGTGAGGTTATGGTAATCTGCATTTGTCCTTTGTTCTTATATCTATTATCGAAATGGGATGATTATTCATTATTTAGCGGTGCCGCGGTGTCAGTTCAACAAGCGGGATGAGCATTTCCTCCATCGAGATGCCTCCGTGCTGGAAGGTGTCGCGATAGTAACTGACGTAGTAGTTGTAGTTGTTGGGATAGGCGAAGAAGGAGTCACCGGTGGCAAAGATGTAACGCGTTGACAGGTTTGGCGACGGTAACTGTGCGCGATGGGGGTCGGTGATGTCGAAGACCTCTTTGGGATTGTAGTCGAGATTCTTGCCGAGCTTGTAGCGCAGGTTGGTGTTGGTGTTCTTGTCGCCTTTCACGCGAATAGGTGTTTGGCAGCGGATGGAGCCGTGGTCAGTGGTGAGAACGATGCGATAGTCCGACGCTGCGAGGGCTCGGAAGAGATCACCAATGGCTGAGTGTCGGAACCAACTGAGGGTGATGCTGCGGTAGGCTGCTTCATTGGAGGCCAATTCGCGAACCATTCGGCTCTCGGTACGTGCATGACTGAGCATGTCGATAAAATTGAGCACGCACACGTTCAAATCGTATTTCGCCAATTGTGGTAGTTTCTGTACCAGTCGCTCTGCGGCCTGCGAGTCGTTAACTTTATTGTAGGTGAACGTGCTCTTGCGGCGGTAGCGGCTGAAAAGGGTTTGAATGAGTGGAGCCTCGTTAAGGTTCTTGCCTTCCTCGCTATCCTCGTCGACCCACAATTCGGGAAACATCTCGGCGATGATATTGGGCATTAACCCCGAGAAGATGGCGTTGCGCGCATACTGAGTGGCGGTGGGCAGGATGCTGCAGTAGAGGCTCTCGTCGATTTGGAAGAGGTCAGCTATCTCACTCATGAGCACACGCCATTGGTCGTAACGGAAGTTGTCAATGACGATGAAGAACACTTTCTCGCCTTGGTCTAATAATGGGAAGATTCGCTGCTTGAAGACATCTGGGCTCATCACTTTAGGCCGACCTTGCGCCTCTGCGTCACCAATCCATGAGAGGTAGTTTTTTGCGATGAAACGGGCAAATTTGTGATTCGCTTCACTCTTTTGCATGGCCAACATCTCCTTCATGCCGCTGTCTGTCTCGCTGAGTTGAAGTTCCCATGCTACAAGTCGTCGGTAGAGTTCCATCCAGTCGTCAATGCGTGTGGCGTCGTCGATGAGCATTCCCAGTGCGCCGAAGTTTTGCTGGTAGGCTGTTTGTGTCTGCTCGGTGTAGATTTCGCGTTGGTGGATGTTCTTCTTCAGCGATAGCAGGATTTGCGTTGGGTTGACGGGCTTGATGAGGTAGTCGGCAATCTTACTGCCGATGGCCTGGTCCATGATATTCTCCTCTTCGCTCTTGGTGACCATCACGACAGGTGTTGTAGGCGCGATTTCTTTGATGCGCTGCAGCGTCTCTAAACCGCTGATACCCGGCATGTTTTCGTCGAGGAGAATGAGGTCATAGGCTCGTTCACTGCAACGATCTACGGCATCGAATCCGTTGGTGACGGTGTCCACTTCATAACCTTTCTTCTCGAGGAACATGATATGTCCCTTGAGCAGTTCTATCTCATCGTCAATCCAAAGAAGCTTTCCGTTCGTCATCGTCATAAAGGTGTTTAGTTCTGTTTCTTGGTGCAAAGATAATCATTATTCTGCTTTCATCATTCTTTTTTATAGAAAGAAGAACTTTTTTTCGATTATTTAGGAGAGCAGTTAGTTGATATAGAACCATGTGCGAGAGCAATAAGGATATGGCTATGCATTAGCCGCGAAAAGACGGGACTTCATAGTGTGTGGCAAGTAAATGGCATGTGTCGTGATGGACGCCACTTACAGCGCAATCGCTTCAGCCTTAGTTGATAGTGGCGACCTCAAGGCGGATAGACAGTTCCCGTCAAAACATCCAATCTTCGTCGTCGCTGCCGCCGTCGTCTTCATCCCCTTCTTCTGAATCCTCAGCCTCTTCACCATTTTCTTCGCCAATGGGGACATCATCGATGTCAGTCGGGAAGTTGTCGGTGGGCTCGTCGAGGATGAGCTCTTCGGGAATCTCGCGTGGCGACAACTCGGCGTCGAAGAACTCGGCGTAGTCATCATAGCTGTAGCGAGTACCAAGTAGCTTCAGGTTGGCTTCGCTGATGAGGATAGCGCGCATGCCTTCGAGGCGTGTGCGCATACGCTCGTTGCTATAAAGTTGCTGAGCGTAGGCATGTACTTCGTCATAGTTCTTGAAACCTGAAACGCGTAGCTGTGTGATGACCCCAGCCTTAACGGTTTCGATGTCGAAGTTACGCGTCATGAATTCTGTGAAGTTGTAGCGCGCCATTTCGAAGAGCAGTTGGTCCTCGTCGACCTCACCCGTGGGATAGGCAAGCACGAAGACATAGGGCACTTCGGGGTCTGCGACGAGACTGTCGGCCACCTGTGTGGAGTCGCCTGTGGCCAGGAAACTGCGATTGCTCCAGATGCTGCTGGCGTCCCATTTGTCGGAGGCCAGGAGCCGTCCTTCTTCCAGTCCCTTGACGATGGCTTTGGCCATCTCGGCTATCTCATCCTTCGAGTATTTCTCGGCTACTTGCTTCATCGTGACGAAGAACGAGTCGCGCTGCCCTGAGTAGAGTTGTGACATCGCACGTACGAATAGGAATTTGCCACGATGGGCTCCCTCTTCAAAGTCCTCTGAGCTCCGTTTGAAGTTCTGCTCCACCTGCCAGTACTCGCCGCGCTTGTAGGCATCGTAGGTTTGGGCATAGAGCGTGTCCTCGAGATGCCGTCCGTGCTGAGCCAGTTCGAGGAAACGTGGGTTGGAGATGGTTTTCGTCAGTTTGCTGTCGGGATAGTCGCTTTGGAGCAGCCCGAGGTAATGCCGCATCTGTTCATCGTCGCCACGCCTGAGTGCAAGAAGGAAGAGGTGATAGTAGACGTCGTCCATCTTGTCGAAATCGGGGAAGTCATTGATGAGACGTCCTAAAGTCTTCTCGGACAACGAGAAGTTTTCGATTTTCTCCATCTCAAGTACGCCGCTGTGGTAGAGGCCGTCCAGGATGAGTTGGTTGGAGGCTTCGACTTGCTCCTCGGTGAACGGAATCTGTTTGAGGTAATATTCGCGGTGGTGCGGGTCGTTCTCGAGCGAGTCCTTCAGGTGTTGTTCTTCCTCACTGAGCATTCCATTTTCGCCCATTCCATCGGAGATAAGGCTATCGCCAGCAGCCATCTCGCCGCCCTCGAAACTACCTCCATCGCTTGATGTCTTGCTGCTGCGTCGCCAGTTGTCCTCGTTGGGTCGCTTACCCCATCGCCGTTCAAACTCTTGTTTACCTTGGGCTACGGTCTGAGGGTTATAGAAATAGAAAGTCGTCGATTGCTGTCCGCGACGGACGGCGCCCGCCTGCCCATTGTTGGCCGCGGTATTGTTGGAGTTGGTGCGCGGTTGCGTGCCGCCTGTTCCGTTGGCACCCATAGCCGCCTCTTTCTTCTCCATCTCCTTCTCCTTCTTCTTCAGTTCGTCAATGACGCGGTCGATGGCGGCCAGATATTCCTTCTCTGGCAGTTTGGCCAGCGCCTGCAGGCTGTCCTGCAGTTTAACGGCTGAGAGATGAGGCTCGATTTCGGTGAGGATTTTGCTTCTGCGCTGCACCTCGGCGTAGTCATCGCGTTCCTTGTCAATGAGGCTGACGAGCTGGTTGTAGCAGTCGGTGGCGTCAATATAGTTCTCGCGCTGCCAGTAGAGTTCACCCAAATGTTGGAGCACGACAGCCTTGGCAAAGCCATTCTGCTTGCTCTCTTCGATGCCTTTTTTCCATGCATAGATGGTCTGCATCGTATCGCGGCTGGCCAAATAGATGTTGCCGATGGCGTAGTAGATGCGGTCGAGGTAGTTCTCGTTGTTAGGATTCTTAGTCATGCGGCGCAGCTTGCGGATCATCGACTTGCCTTGTCCGTTGGCCATTACCTCGGTCTGCAAAATGCGCGCGTTAAAGGCCAACTCGTAGGGTGGATTCAGATGAACGCACTTGCCCAACGACTTATAGGCAGCGGTATTATTGCCCGTCTGCTGCTGCAGCTGTCCGAGCAGGTAGTAGAGACGAGCTCGCTGCAGCTTGTTCTTGGTATGCTTGGCTGTTGAAGTGAGCGGGTTGATGGCTTCCTTCAACTGACCCGTTGAGATGAGGTAGGCGGCTCTTGATGCATCGAGTTCCAGTTGCCCGCGCGGGGAGATGCTGTCACGGCGAATCTTGTTGAAGACGTCTTCGGCATCGTAAGGCCAGTCGAGCATCACGTAGCAACGGGCCAGTTTGGCTCGGGCCACGCTGGAGATGTCGGGCTGGTCGGAATAGAGGCGCATGATGTAGTTGTAGCTGGATGCTGCCTCGATGAATTCGCCCTTTTGGAACTGCGCGTCAGCAAACATCATCCAAGCATGGCGTAGGTAGGTGTTGTATTCTTTGCGAGCGAAATAAGCCTTTTGCTTAGGCGTCAATCGTCCCGATGGCTTCTTGGGTTTGCGTTTGATGCTATGCCGCTTGATGGCTTTCTGACTCTTCTCGATGGCCGTTTCGAAGTTGCCTTTGCCCATAGCGGCCGTTTTTTTGTCGGCTACGATATACATGGGCAGGAGCTCCGTGTAGTTGTCGGTGTGCCCCTTGCGCTGGGCCTCCATTCCTTCATCGAAGGCCACGCGACCGTTGTAGAGCGTGTTGAAGTGGGCTGTAGTCTTATGGTAGAAACGCGTCGTGGCCGTGTTCTTCTGTGTAGAACACGACAACAACAGCCCTACCGTCAGCAGGGCAATGCTCGCTTTTATTGCACGCATGCGCTTCATTACTTTCTTCTATAACGTTTGTCCGTGCCGCTTTATTGCCTCAGCCTCTGCATTCTTTCGCGATAGACTTGAGAACACACTTCAATTCTCGCTGACAATCATCAGCGCCTCTTCGCGAACACCTTCGGGTAGCTCAATGCCACGCATCTGCAGGCTTTTCAGCCATTCGGCCACCTCGCGGGGAAGCGTTGTCAGAAGTACTTCGCGGAACTCCTCTTCCTCTTCCTCGCTGTAGCCATCGGCAGCCCGTCCACGGAAGCGGTCGAGTTCCTCGTCGTCGAAATAGTCGATGGGCTCAGCACCTGTGGCCATCAGCAACTCTTTCTCGCATACGGCGTGCATGCCGCAGCAACCTTCTAATCTTTGGTTCATAGTTGTTCAAGTGTGAATCCCGCCTGCTCGAGGTCTTGCCAAAAGCGGGGATAGGACTTTGAGACCACCTCGGGTTCGTTGATGTCGATGCTGCCCAGTACGAAAGCTGCAGGTGCGAACGCCATGGCCATTCGGTGATCGTCGTAGGTGTCAATAGCCGTTCCTGATGTGGGCATTAAATAAGGAACGCGCGCGAGAGACTGCTCCTCTGGTCCTTTCCATAGCAATATGCTGTCGCCTTCGTTCTCGAGGCTCACGCCCAGCTTGGCTAATTCCGCTTGCAGAGCGGCGATGCGGTCGGTCTCCTTGATGCGCAAGCTCTGCACACCTGTGAAACGGAAAGGAATGCCTTTCAGGGCGCACGCTACCACCAAGGTTTGCACGAGGTCGGGCATACGTGTGAAGTCGCAGTCGAGTCGCTCGCTTACCGCCCCGCGCCGGACGAGGCAGATGCGAGGCTCACGGGTTCCTTGCGAGAGAGGCATGGACTGGATGCCTAGTCGTCCAAAGAGTTCGCGCACGACGCTGTCGCCCTGCAGGCTGACTTCGAAGAGCCCCTTGAGTGTTGCCGTCTCGTGTTCATTATCGCTCAGCAGAACGGTCTCGTACCAATAAGATGCTGCGCTCCAGTCCGACTCGATAGTGTAGGGCATGGAGTGATAAGGCTGCGAT
>CADCOX010000052.1 GCA_902803195.1 uncultured Bacteroidales bacterium | reverse complement strand
TTTCATTTACTTTGTTGTTGTAAATTGTAGAAGCGCATCGCCATTCACATGCAAGAACAACCCTTCACACAGACCGCCACGCGGTTGCGACCCCGCCTCATGGCCCTCGCACGCTGCATCCTACGCAACGACGAGGAGGCGGCTGATGCGGTGCAGGACGCGCTCGTGTTGCTCTGGCGAATGGGCGAGCGGGTGCAGACGGCGGATGAGGCTGAGCGGGTGGTGATGCGCATAGCGCGCAACGTGAGCCTGAACAAGCAGAAACGGCGACGGCTGCAGACCACACCCTTGGAGAGCATTGGCACTGATGCCTTGCCAGCGCTGACAGCGCGACAGCAGAACCCGCAAGAGGCGATGGAACGACAAGAGCGCGAACGAAGCATAGACCGGGCCATCCACCAACTGCCACCGGCACAGCAAGCGGCCATCCTCCTGCACTACATGGACGGGCTCACCTACGGGCAGATTGCCGCCATCCGAGGTTCGACAGAAGCGGCTGTGCGCATGACGGCTGCACGGGCAAAAGAACATCTCATCAAACTCCTGAAACAATGAAAGAAGACGTTTTCACCGATGAGCAACTCTGGGACGAGGTCCTGGAAGTGCTGAACGACAACCGCCGCGAACTGACGGACGAGGAAGTGGCGTCCTTGTTGCAAGAGCGGAAGGTCTTTCCCCTAAGATACGTCGTTCTCCCGGCTGTAGCGGCCGCGCTGGCTATAGGCTTCTTCCTGTGGCCGAAAGAGGATGATGGGAAGAATGAGCCGACCGTAGCTGAAGTGGTTCAGAAGGAGAAAGCATCAGACCATTCAGCGCGTATCGCTTCAGAACCGACATTGCCAGTAGCGCCCAAGGCAGATAAGCTTATAGCTGCCCATCGCGCTACACAGAAGTCCCGTCCTGAAAGGATTCAGCCAGCGGAGGGACACGATGCAGCCACAACCATCCGACAGGCTCAAGGCGAGGTCGACGAGCAACCGCAAGTGGAACTCCTCAATATAGACATGGAGGCCGTGCACCAACAAGGCGAAGACCTGCGCATGGCCATGGCGGCGATGAACAACGAACTCTTTGAAATGGAATAGAACGATGAAACGAATACTGACCATACTCCTTTTGGCCTGCTGCGCGACGAGGGTTGCGGCACAGAGCGTGCAACTGGGCGACTTCATTGAGCACCTCACAGCGCGTGGAGCCAAGGTATCGACCGCGCGTGTCAACGACAAGTACCACCTCTCGCGCCGCTACAACGTGACCTTCGAGAACGACCTGCCGCTTGCCGACAGCATCTGCATCCTCCTCGACCGTCTGGCACGCGGAGCTGTGGAGTCCTACCGTTATGAGAGCCACCGCAACGGGAACGACACCATCACCTACAGCATCGCCCTGCGGGGCTATGGCAGCAAGGACGACTATCTGCTGGACCTCGCGCGCGTCGAAGATCCTGCCAGCAGTTGGACCAACGATTTCAGCGACTTCCGCAAGACCCACACCTATCTCTATCCCAACCCCTACATGCAACAGGAACTGCGCTTCTACAAACTGCTCGGCGGCAACAACCGGCGGATGTTCCTCGGAGCGCGAGAGGCGGTGATGTTCGACTACGTGCAGGGGCGCGGCAACCTCATCGCTATGCAGACGCAAATCAACAGGGAGAAGGGTATGTACTTCCACTTCGACATATCACCTCTGGACAGCCTGCTCGATGCCCTGCTCGCTCCGATAGCCAAGCCCCGCCCCGTTCACTACGAACATGCTGCCGGGCAGCCCGTGGACAAGAGCACCACCTACTACAGCACCGACTACCTCCTGCCCTCACTGCGCGGCAAGAGCGAATCCACGGGCAAGCTCTACGTCGTCAGCGCCCGTCAGGGTGCGGCCAGGCTCTATCAGGAACTGCTGCAAGCCGCCCAGCATCACTTGGATGTCAGCCCCGCGCAATGCTGTGTGCTGGAATATACCAACCGCCATTTCAAGTTGAGCGGCGTCCGCAACACGGTTAAGCTGCAGGTGAACGACATCGCCGAATCCAGTTTCCTCATGGCCGACCTCGACCGCGACGGCACGCTCTACGTCCTGCGTCTGGAAGTGAATGGCGAGTACTGGATTCCGAAAGACTGGAAGTTGACCGATAAACGTTAAACAATAAAGATACATAAAGCATTAATTATCCTTCAAAAGAAATGAAAAAGATCATCACCCTCGCTGCCGTCGGCCTGCTGACTGCGGCAAGCGCCTTCGCCCAAGGCGAAAACCCTCACGGACTCTACAAACTTCAGCGTCTCGGCTACGAGAACGGCCGTCCCGACCACGTGCCGGAACTGACGCAGTACAAGTACTTCTCGG
>CADCOX010000051.1 GCA_902803195.1 uncultured Bacteroidales bacterium | reverse complement strand
TACGGCGTTCCTGACTCTCAAAATAAACTTTTCTAATCATAGTCGTATCCTCCTTTATTCTTTACGTGGGTCAATAGCTTTCACAGCTCCCTGCTCCTCGGTCGTGCGGCCATAGGAACCAGTGAACTTCTTCATAGCCTCATTGGCGTCCATGCCTCCTTTGATGGCTTCCATCATCTTGCCGAGATGTACGTACTCGTAGCCGCAAACCTCGTTGTTCTCGTCAAGGAACTGCTTGGTGATGTAGCCCTCGGTGAGTTCGAGATAACGTGTACCCTTGGCAACAGTGCCATAGAGTGTACCCGTCTGTGAGCGCAGGCCCTTGCCGAGGTCTTCGAGACCGGCACCGATAGCGAGACCGCCCTCTGAGAAGGCGCTCTGGGTGCGACCGTAGACAATCTGCAGGAAGAGTTCGCGCATAGCGGTGTTAATGGCATCGCATACGAGGTCGGTATTCAACGCCTCGAGGATGGTCTTGCCAGGCAGAATCTCGCTGGCCATAGCTGCGGAGTGGGTCATACCCGTGCAACCGATGGTCTCAACAAGAGCCTCTTGGATGATGCCGTCCTTCACGTTCAGGCTCAGCTTGCAAGCACCCTGTTGGGGAGCACACCAGCCGATACCATGGGTGTAACCAGAGATGTCCTTGATTTCCTTGGCCTGAATCCACTTACCCTCTTCAGGGATGGGAGCAGGCCCGTGGTATGCACCTTTGCATACACTGCACATGTTTTTGACTTCTGTTGAATAAATCATAATAATTGATTAAATGGTAAAGTATAATTGATAATAATTGTATCAATAGGTCACAAAATTAACGCGATATTCCGAATTCACCAAAGGCATCTTTCAACATTTAAGAACAATTAACAGATGTATATTTGTTGCTCCGCTCAAGAGTGGCTATCTTTGCCGACGACAAACGGAAAATGTATATCAGAAGATGGTAAATATAAGTACAGAGGAATTGGATGCGCGGGTGGCGCGCGCCGTGGAAAACTTCATGGCTGGTTATGGTTGTGCACAGAGTGTTGTGGCAGCTTTTGCTGATTTGTATGACCTCGACGAAACGATGGCCAAACGTATCTCTGCCGGCTTCGGTGGAGGCGTGGGTCGGATGCGCATGATGTGCGGTGCCGTGTCGGGCATTGTGATGTTGGTGGGCCTGGACTGCGGACAGACAGAAGGCAGTGACCGCGAAGGGAAATCGGCCTGCTATAAGGTGGTGCAGGAGTTGTTGGCGAAGTCGAAAGAACAAAACGGCAGCCTCATCTGCGCCGAGATTCTTGGAATCAAGGGCTGCGAGAAGGCGCATTGCTCCTACGAGGCCTCGCCCCGTACGGCGGAATACTACAATACACGTCCTTGCGCAGCAAAGGTAGAGAGCGCTGCAAGGATATTCGCAGAGTACTTAAGGACCCGCACAACGGCCTCCCCAAATTGAGGGAACGGCCACCACTAAGGATTACATTTCTGTCTCCCACTCAACGCGTTCAAGGCTCTTCCTTTAGCAAGTGCTGAAGGGGGAGAGAGTCTTTAATGCGTTTCGACGATACGGGTTGCAGCTTGCTCCGCATTGCGTATATCGGTCTGAGTGACGATGCGAGCGGCTAGCTGCAGAAAAGCATTGCCCATAGGAGAGGCGGGGTCGAGGACAGCAGGCGTACCAGCATCGCCACTCTCGCAAACGCTCTGAACCAAAGGAATCTGAGCGAGCAAAGGCACACCCGTCTCTTCAGCCAGTTGCTTCACACCTTCACGTCCGAAGATATAATAGCGGTTGTCAGGCAGTTCGGCCGGCGTGAACCAACTCATGTTTTCCACAAGACCGAGGATGGGTACATTGACCTTCTCGTTGGTGTACATATTCAGCCCCTTGCGCGCATCGGCCAAGGCCACCTGCTGGGGTGTCGAGACAATGACGGCGCCTGTGATGGGGAGCGTCTGCACAAGGGTAAGGTGGATGTCGGAGGTGCCAGGAGGCGTATCGAGGATGAAATAATCAAGATCGCCCCAAGCCGTTTCTCCGATGAGTTGCTTCAGAGCGTTCGAGGCCATGCCGCCACGCCAGAGGGTAGGCGTGTCGGGGTCTACAAAGAAACCGATGGAAAGCATCTTGACACCGTATTTTTCGATGGGCACAATCATTGCCTTTCCATCAATCTCCTCGCTGTAAGGACGTGCATCCTCCACGTTGAACATCTTAGGCATTGACGGGCCGAAGATGTCGCAGTCCAAAAGACCTACGCGGTGACCAAGGCGAGCCAGGCCGATGGCGAGGTTCGCGGCCACGGTGCTCTTGCCCACTCCACCCTTGCCCGAAGAGACAGCAATGATGTTGCCAAGGTGGGCGAAAGAGGGCGTGGACGTTCCCGAAGGTGACCCTTCGGGAGTGGTGGTAGGTGAAACAGTTTTCGTCTTGATTTCCACTTCTACATCCTTGGAGACATACGCATGAATAGCGGCCTCTGAAGCCTTGACTAACGACTTGAGGAAAGGGTTGGTGGGTTTGTCGAAGATGAGAGAGAAACTGACATGCATACCGCTGATGCGGAGGTCGTCTTCCACCATTTGCATCTCGATGATATTTTTGCCCGTACCTGGGTAGCGGACTGTGCGGAGAGCGTCAATGATGAGCTGAGGATAGAGGGTCATATGGAATTAATAATGATGAATGACGGGTGATGAATAACGAATAAATATATGATATTGATGAACTGTTAGATGCGAGGATGTCCTTTACGAGCTGCAAAGATAGTGGAAGTTGTGCAAAAAAACGTCATCAGGCGGAAGAATTACTGCTATAGAACGTTAAAAAAGACGATTTCTACGATAAAAACAGGTTAGCCGAGATGGTTTTCGACGTAAGATAGCTACCTTTGCGACGGAGTTATTAACCCTTAAACTGAATTAGTCTTATGAAAAAAGTTAGTCTTAGCGTAGCATCGCTCTTACTGGCAGGTTCTCTGCTCTGCACATCGTGCATCGGTTCGTTTGCACTCTTCAATAAATATGAGAAGTGGCAGTGCAACATGACCGACAACAAATACGTCAATGCCATCGTAGGCTTCATCCTGCAGCCCATTGTGGGCGGTATCTGCCTGTTCGTGGACGCCGTAGTTCTCAACACCATCGAGTTCTGGAGCGGCGACAACCCCGTAGCAGCCAACAATATGCCCTCGAAAGTAATGGGAACTGACGGCCGTTACTATGCCATCAAGACCACAAAGAAGGGCTACATCGTAACTTCTCCCGAAGGACTGAAGACCACGTTCACGCACAACGATAAGGACGACTCATGGTCGGTCAGTCAGAACGGCGTAACGCGCAAGCTGTTCCGCTATGGCGAGAGTGGCCAAATCGAAGCTATGATGCCGAGCGGACGCACCATCACCGTGACTAACGACGAAGCAGGTGTGATGCAGGCCCAGCAAGCCGTATGGAATGACGTAAGCTACGCTATGCGTTAAGCCTCTGTCCACCGAATATACCTAGTGGTCCTCATATAAACTGATGCCTGCCCTCGACGTAAGGGCAGGCATCGGTTTTCTTGTTAGCTGGAAAAATGTTAACGGCCAGTTGCGAGCGATGAACGCTTCTCGCGATTGTAACTGCGGTAATCGTCGAGAGGGATGTCAACATCAGGTTCAACGAGCTCGCCCTCTGCGGGCAGACGAAAGCGCAAATACTTGATGGTGAGCCCACGGCTGATCCACTGCTGCTCGTAGTAGGTCTTGATAGACAAATCAAAAGCTCCACTCTCCTGCTCTTCGTTTGTTGAAGGTTCGAGAGTCTCTGCAAGCTGAGCAGTCGGGAGGGAGCCATAGAGATCCTCCGTACACTCCTCCATAGGAAGATGATTCACCTCGACGACATATTTCGTGTAAGTAAACAGGAAATTGGAATCGGTCTTAAGATGAACTAACCCTCCATCGTTGAGAAAACGGCGATATCGTTGAAGGAAATAGGTGGAAGTAAGACGTTTCGTCGCTTTCTTCATCTGCGGGTCAGAGAAGGTAAGCCAGATTTCCTGAACCTCGTCAGGAGCAAAGAAACGGTCAATGATCTCAATGTTAGTTCGTAGGAAGGCTACATTCGTCAATCCTTCGCGCAGAGATTCGGTGGCCCCGCTCCACATACGAGCACCTTTTATGTCAACACCGATGAAATTGCAATTGGGATAACGGCGCGCCAGTCCCACGGCATACTCTCCACGTCCGCAGCCCAGTTCCAGCACAATTGGGTTATCGTTTTTGAAGAACGACTCGCGCCAACGACCACGCATCTCAAACGGCACGTCTTCGACTACCGAAAAAGGGTACTCGAAGACGTGAGGATAGCTCGCCATATCGGCGAACTTAGATAATTTGCCTTTACTCATAGTTGAAATCTAGAGAATCTAGAATAGCTAGTATATCTAGAGTATCTAGAGAACCTAGAGTGTCTAGAGTGTCTAGAAATTCTAAATCTATTCAATGACTACAGTCGTCCAGCCGTGTACGTCTGGCTCGATGCCATACTGGATATCGACGAGCTTGTGATAGAGTTTCGTGCTAATAGGGCCAGGCTGTCCGTCTTTGGCAAAAACATAGCTCTTGCCCATCTCAGGATCATCGATGCGCTCAATAGGACTGATGACGGCAGCTGTGCCGCAAGCACCAGCCTCCTCAAAGGTCTCGAGTTCCTCGAGAGGTATCTGACGACGCTCTACTTTCAAGCCCAAATCCTCGGCCAGCTGCATCAGACTCATATTCGTAACAGAGGGGAGGATGCTGTTGGACTTAGGAGTGATATAGGTGTTATCCTTAATACCAAAGAAATTGGCTGCACCGCACTCGTCGATGTACTTCTTCTCGCGAGCATCGAGATAGAACTCGCACGAATAGCCTTGGTCGTGAGCCCATTTGTTAGCGCGGAGACTGGCAGCATAGTTGCCACCGACCTTGTAGCAACCCGTGCCGAGGGGTGCCGAGCGGTCGTAGTCGCGAGTGATGACATAAGGGTTCGTGGCAAATCCGCCCTTGAAGTAAGGACCTACAGGGGTGACGAAGATCATGAACAGGTAGTCGCTGGCGGGATGAACGCCTACCTGCGCAGTCGTACCAATCATGAGAGGACGGACGTAGAGCGTAGCACCGCTCTCGTAGGGCGGGATGAAACGCTCGTTCATGCGAACAACTTTCTTCACCATCTCGATGAATAGTTCCGTAGGCACTTCGGGCATCACAAGTCCACGGCAAGTAGCTTGCAAGCGAGCCGCATTCTCGGTAGCACGGAAGATGCGCACTTTTCCATCGGGGCAGCGATAGGCTTTCAGGCCCTCAAACGCTTCCTGTCCATAGTGCAGACAGGTAGCAGCCATACTCAAGTTGATGGTCTGTTCAGAGGTGATCTCAATCTCACCCCATTTGCCGTTGTGGAAATTGCAACGGACATTATAGTCGGTCGGCACGAAGCCGAAAGACAGATTACTCCAATCGATTTCTTTCATTTGTCAGTGCTTATTTGCGATTTCGGCTGCAAAATTACACAAAAAGTTCCGTATAGGCGAACATTTTTCCAACAAAATGAGAAAAGTTTATTCTGCAAGCAGTTTCTGGACCTCTGCATCGGCTTTTGTGAGCTTGTCCTTACAGAACTTGAGCAGCGTCTGTGCCTCCTTAAGTTTAGTAGCAAGGAGGTCAATAGCTACTTCACCCGACTCCATCTCGCGAGCCAAGTCCTCGAGACGAGCCAATGCCTGCTCGTAGGTTAATTCGTCATTCATATTACTTTAGATTTTATCTCGCCTGAGGCCAGACGGGTTGTCAATATATCATTCGTCCGTAAATGCGATGCATCCTTGACCAATTGGCCATCAGCGGTGAAGGTGAGCGAATAGCCACGCTTGAGCAGAAGCGATGGGTCGAGAG
>CADCOX010000050.1 GCA_902803195.1 uncultured Bacteroidales bacterium | reverse complement strand
TATCATTGATGATATTCGCAAGTACCACCAATGATACTTGTGAGTACCACGGCTGGTACTCGTCCGAATGATTGGTTTACTGTTTCCTGCTGACTAAACGATTAATGCTTGCTGACTGGACATTGGTCAAAAAAAGGATGAGACTGCAGAGGACGCCTTTTATCGTACGATGAACCAAGGGTTGTGGAGATCGTCCTTGTTGTAGGTAAGCGGTTGGCCTGTGGTGGCGTCCACCATCTTTCGTCCAGCGGCGAGGGCGATGGCATGGCCGGCAGCGGTGTCCCATTCCATCGTGGGCGCGTGGCGGGGATAGATGTCAGCCTTGCCTTCGGCGACCAGACAAATCTTAAGGCTCGAACCCGACGAGACGAGCTGGAGGTCGGGATAATCGCGCCGCAGGTCGTTGATGAAAGCTTCTGTCTCGGGCGAGAGATGACTGCGTGAGGCCACACAGACCCAACCCCGCTCCTCGTTCGAAGGTGATGGGAGGGTTTGCGCAGTTTGCTCGATATGGTCTATGTCCTCGTCGTCATCAATATAGGCTTTCCAAGCACCATGATCTTTCCATCCGAAATATAGTGCACATCCCTTTCCACTCCCCGACGGCAGGGGTTGAGGGGTGGGGCAGTAGATGACGCCCAAGACGGGTGTTCCGTCCTCGACGAGGGCGATGTTGACGGTGAACTCGCCATTGCGCTTGATGAACTCCTTCGTGCCGTCGAGCGGGTCGACGATCCATAGGCGTCGCCATGCTCGGCGGGTGGAGTAGGGGAGGTGAGCCCCTTCCTCGCTCAGGACGGGAATGCCCGTAGGTTGGAGGTACGTCATGATGCGGGCATGGGCCGCTTTGTCGGCCCGCGTCAGCGGAGAATGATCGGCCTTGAGCTCGATGCCGAAGTCGGCAGCAGGGTCGTCGTAGATGGCCATGATGTCGTGCCCAGCCTCAATGGCGGCACGAATGGCTGTGTGGAGGAATTCGTCGTAGGGTTTCATGCTGCAAAGGTAGGGCTTTTTGATGAGAAGTAGACGAGTAGGCGAGTAGACGAGTAGACGAGTGGTTAGTTTTTATGTTTTTTTAGGGAAATAATGCAATGTGATGGGGCCTTTTTTGACAGGAAAAGCGTATCTTTGCCGACGAAAACCCAATACTTGACACGATGAACCGCTTGTATGTGATGGCTTTTGCCTTCTTCTTCTTGGCTGGTACCGCTCGGGCTGGCCTGCAGCATCTGTTGCCCACACCCCAGCAGGTGACCATCCTCGAGGGTGAGACTGCTGTGACGCTCGACGAGGAACATATTGACGTGGCGATGGCTCGCACGATATCAGGAGCCTACGACTATGAGTTGGCAGGCTTTGAGAACGAGGCTTATCGTCTCAGCATCAGCGGCGGGCGCATCAGGATTGAGGCCGTCACGCCCACGGGTGTCATCCGTGCTCGTCAAACGTTGGCCCAACTTGCCGAAGACGGGGACGGGGCCGTTCCGGCATGCATCATCACCGACTGGCCCGCGTTCAAGGTGCGTGGCTTTATGCACGATGTGGGCCGCAGCTTCATCTCGTTCGAGGAACTGAAACACGAGATCGAACTGTATTCACGCTTCAAGGTCAACGTCTTCCATTTCCATCTGACCGAGAACCAGGCATGGCGCTTCGAGGTGAAAGCCTATCCGCAGTTGACCTCGAAAACCTCGATGACGCGTTTTGCCGGACAGTATTACACGCAGGAGCAATGCCGCCAGTTAGACTCTGTGGCTGCGGCCAACGGCGTCATCATCATCCCCGAGGTCGACATGCCGGGACATAGCGAGGCGTTCACGCGTGCCATGGGTTTCGGGATGCAGACCGACGAGGGCGTGGCGGCGCTGAAGGTCATCCTTGGCGAAGTGGCGGCAGCCTTTCCGCATTCGCCCTACATCCATATCGGGGCCGACGAGCAACGCATCACGTACGCGGGTTTCTTGAAGATCATGATCGACCGCGTACACGAGCTTGGGCGCCGCGTCGTCGTCTGGAATCCTATCGCGGGGGTGACCATCAGTAAGGACCTGGGCGTGGACATGACTCAGATGTGGAGCACTGCAGGCAAGGCTGTCGCAGGCATTCCCAACATAGACTGCCGCTACAACTATACCAACCATTTCGACGTCTTCGGCGACTTGGCGGGCATCTATCGCAGCAATATCTACTATGCTCAGCAAGGCTCGACGGAGGTGGCAGGCGAGATTTCCTGTCCGTGGAATGACCGCAAATTGGCCTCAGAGACCGACATCATTCGGCAGAACAATACGTGGGCCAACACGCTGGCGTCGGCTGAACGTGCATGGCGGGGCGGTGGGCGGCAATATATCGAGCAAGGCGGGGCACTACTGCCCAGCGAGGGCGCTGAGTTGGATGAGTTCCGCGACTGGGAGACACGTTTCCTCTACCACAAGCGCCATGCTCTTCGCGATGAGTCTATCCCCTATGTGCGTCAGACCGATGTTGTGTGGCGCATCACCGATCCATTCCCCAACGGCGGCAACCCTACACGTACGTTCCCGCCTGAGACCGACGGGCTGCAGGACAGCTACAGCTACGAAGGAGACACCTATGGCACCCGAATCGCCACAGGAGCAGGCATTTATCTGCGCCACACTTGGGGGGCTACGGTGCCTGCTCACTTCGCCCAACCGCAGTTGAATACTACGGCCTACGCCTGGACCTTCGTCTACTCGCCCGTGGAACAGACCGTGGGCGCCCTCATCGAGTTCCAAAACTACGGACGCTCTGAGAAAGACCGCGCTCCCGAAAGCGGCAATTGGGACCGCAAGGGTTCGCGTCTGTGGGTGAACGACGTCGAGGTGCGGGCCCCAACGTGGCGCAATACAGGCAAGGAAATCACGAACGAGGTGCCCTTACGCAACGAGAACTTCACCGCGCGCGACCCGAAGCAGGTGAAGCTGCATGTGGGCTGGAACAAGGTGTTCCTGAAGTTGCCTTATGTCGCGGCCGATGGCGTACGACTGAACAAGTGGCTCTTCACGTTCGTGCTTGTGGACCTGTCGACGGGTGAAGCGGTGGACAATATCATCTACTCGCCCGATCAACGCTCAGACGGTATTCGTGGAGTGGAGGACCTCCAACCTAAGAACCACGCACGCGAACATACGACAGACGATGCCCTCTACGACTTGAGCGGGCATCGTCTGGCACAGATTCAGCATCCTGGAGTCTACGTTGCAGGGCAACGCAAAGTCGTGGTGCGATAATGTCCTTCGCCCTCAGACGACGGAGTAAAGGAGCAGGATGATGAGTTGAGCGGTGAGGATGCGCAGGAACATACAAAGCGGATAGACCGTCGAGTAGCCTACGGCAGGCGCATCGTTGTTGGCCGTCTGGTTGGCATAGGCCAAGGCGGGCGGGTCGGTAGTAGCGCCAGCGATGAGGCCCATGAGCGTGAAGTAGTTCATCTTGTACTTCAGGCGAGCCAGAACACCGATGATCAAAATGGGAATGACCGTGATGAGGAAGCCGGACCAGACGTAGGTGAGGCCGTCGCCCTCCGTCACCGTCTGCCAGAAAGTGGCACCCGCTTTGATGCCGACGGAGGCGAGGAACAATACCAGTCCGAACTCGCGCAACATCAGGTTGGCAGAGGTGGTGGTGTAACTGACCAAATGCGCCTTGTAGCCGAAGCGACCGATCAGGATGGCCACGATGAGCGGTCCTCCAGCCAAGCCGAGTTTAACGGGCGTGGGCACGCCTGGCAACGCGATTGGCATCATGCCGAAGACGATACCCACGACAATACCGATGAAGATGGCCGACAAATTGGGATGGTCGAGGCGCTTCACCTCGTTGCCCAGCATCGTAGCTACGCGGTTGACGGCATCCTCAGGACCTACGCACACCAGTTTGTCGCCAATCTGGATACGCAGGTTGCGGTCGGCGAAGAGGTTCATGCCATTGCGCAGGATGCGAGTGACGTTTACGCCGTAGACGCTGGAGAAATGCAGCTGGCCGAAAGTCTTGCCGTTGATGTTGGGCTGCGTCACGAGCACGTTCTTCGACACCATCGGCACGTCCTGTTCCTGCCACTCAACATGATCGACAGGACCGATGAAGGCAGAGATGGCCTCCCAGTCGTCCTCGGCACAAGTGACGTACATCAGATCGCCCACGGTGACGATGGTGTCGCGGTTGGGGATGCTGACGTGCCCCTCGTGAAGGAAGCGCGAGCATACGAAGTTACGACCCAGGAAGTCACGAATCTGAAGAATCGTTCTTCCGCTGAGCGCCTTATTCTCGGCTCGGAGCGTCATGCGATGCGGCTTGGCATGCGGGTTGTCGTTCAGCTCCTGCTCGATCTGGTCCTGCTCCTTCTTGAGGCTAATGCCGCAGATATAGCGGAGCGCGATGGTGGCGCCGATGATGCCGACAACGCCGAGCGGATAAGCGCAGGCATAGCCAGAGGCAATCTGCGGAATCTGTGACGCTCCCTTGTAGATTGAGTTCACGGCTTCGGATGCCGCGCCGAGGCCAGGCGTGTTAGTGATAGCGCCGCAAAGCACGCCCGTCATCATCGAGAGGTTCCATACATTCTCACCGCCTTTCACGGCAGGGTCGTAGAAGAGTATGAAATAGAGGGCTAACATCGTCACGACGTTCAGTCCGACAATGCCCATCGCCAGCGCATTGGCCGTGATGCCGCCCTTGGCAAAGCTCTCGAAGAAGCCAGGTCCGACCTGCAAACCAATGCAGTAGACGAAGAGGATGAGACCGAAGTCCTGAACGTAGTTGAGCACATCGGGCGTGCCGGTGAAACCGATGTGCCCCGCCAGAATGCCGGCAAAGAGCACGAAAGTGACGCCGAGCGAGATGCCGAAGATCTTGAAGCGTCCAAGAGCGATACCAACGGCGATGACCAACGAGTAGAGCACAACGATATGCGCGATGGAATCAGTCTGGGTAAATAGGTTGATGAGCCAATCCATATTTGTTTGTATTTAGGGTGAACGAAAGAGTGTAAGCTTTGTTTTATGCGGCTGCAAAAGTAATAAAAAGATGTGAAAGGGTACGCACAAGATGTACATTATTATTTAATGTCGTGAGTTCAGCGAAAATAAATCGCCAAAAGTACGGACGGAATCACAAATTATGATTATCTTTGCGCCGAAATTTGCGGTTTAAGCAATTAAAATCCATATAAATCATCTCAATAATACTTTTTTTGCAATGAGCAAACAAACGGAAAAGATTCAGGAGCTGATAGAGCTCCGCGCCAAAGCCCGTCTGGGTGGTGGCGAGAAAGCCATTGAGAAGCAGCACGATCGCGGTAAGTATACCGCTCGCGAGCGTATCGCCATGCTTTTGGACGAGGGCAGCTTCGAGGAAATGGACATGTTCGTAACACACCGCTGCCACAACTTCGGTATGGAGAAGAAGCAGTATATGGGCGACGGTGTGGTCACAGGCTACGGCACCGTCAACAGCCGCTTGGTCTATGTCTTCGCACAGGACTTTACCGTCAATGCCGGTTCGCTCTCCGAGACCATGGCATTGAAGATTTGCAAGGTGATGGACGCCGCTATGAAAGTGGGCGCTCCTGTCATCGGCCTTAATGACTCCGGCGGTGCCCGCATTCAGGAAGGCATCAACGCCTTGGCAGGTTACTCCGAGATATTCGAGCGTAACATCCTCGCCTCGGGTGTAGTGCCTCAGATCAGCGGCATCTTCGGCCCCTGCGCAGGTGGTGCTGTCTATAGCCCTGCTCTCACCGACTTCACCTTGATGATGGAAGGCACGAGCTATATGTTCCTCACCGGCCCTGCTGTCGTGAAGACCGTGCTCGGCGAAGTCGTCACTCAGGAAGAACTTGGTGGCGCTAGCGTACACTCCACAAAGAGCGGTGTTACTCACTTCACTGCCGCAACCGAGGAGGAGGCCATGGCCATGATTAAGCAGCTCCTGAGCTATATCCCGCAGAACAATTTGGAGAAGACGCCCCGAGTGGAGTGCACCGACCCCATCGACCGCAAGGACGACTACCTCAACGAAATCATCCCCGACAACCCCAACATGCCTTACGACATGTACGAGGTCATCGCGTCGATTGTCGACAATGGTGAGTTCTTCGAAGTGCAGCCCAACTATGCCAAGAACATCATCGTAGGTTTCGCTCGTTTCAATGGCGAGAGCGTTGGTATCGTTGCCAATCAACCCAAGCAGCTGGCAGGTGTGCTCGACTGCAACGCTTCGCGTAAGGGCGCCCGCTTCGTCCGTTTCTGCGATGCTTTCAATATTCCTCTCGTCACACTGGTCGACGTCCCCGGCTTCTTGCCTGGTACAGGTCAGGAGTACAATGCTGTCATCCTGCATGGCGCCAAGTTGCTCTACGCTTTCGGCGAGTGCACGGTGCCCAAGGTGACTGTCACCCTGCGTAAATCCTACGGCGGTTCGCACATCGTGATGAGCTGCAAACAGTTGCGTGGCGACATGAACTACGCATGGCCCTCCGCGGAGATCGCCGTGATGGGTGCTGCCGGTGCTGCCGCTGTGCTCTATGCCAAGGAAGCTAAGGCCATCAAGGAAGAGAAAGGTCCCGAGGCTGCTAAGGAGTTCATCGCCGAGAAGGAGGCTGAGTACACTAAACTCTTTGCCAATCCTTACAATGCCGCCAAGTATGGCTACATCGACGATGTCATCGAGCCTCGCAACACCCGCTTCCGCATCATCCGCGCCCTCGACCAGTTGGCCGACAAGCGCATGACGAATCCTGCCAAGAAGCACGGAAATATTCCTTTGTAAGAGAACAACCCCCTCCCCCAAGACCCACGCCCCGCCCTCTCTGTGAGGGAGCGTTCACCTTCGAGATACGATAACGAAGAAAGACCATCGCAAACAGGAATGGGGCAAGGAAAAGGGGAGCGTCAAGGATTCAAGGACAATAATAATTTTTTAAAAGAATGACCCTAAAAGCCCTTCTGAGCTAAGACATCTTCTCCCCTCCCTACATGGGAGGGGCAGGGGGGTGGGTCTCCTATTATGACACTATTATCCACCGATTGGGGAATGGCTTGGAGCATGGCAGGCATCAGCGTGGGCGTGGTATTCACCATCCTCTTGTTGCTGGTAGCCGTGCTGTACGTCTTCAGTTATATCGCTGCCGGCAAGGCCGCTAAGTCTGAGGAGGCTGCTAAACCTAAGGTGATTACCGGCGCTGAGTACATCAAGTCTAAGCAGGCCGACATCGCGTCTGCGTCGGATATCGACCAGATAGCCATCGCCACAGCCATCTACCTCTACACCGCTAACCAACACGATGAGGAAAGCGGTATTCTCACCATTCATCACACTGATCATACTGCTTGGCACGCCGAGTTGAATGAACATCTGTAACATTTAAGGATTTGAAGATTTGAGGCGTTGGTTTTATTCCCATTCCCCATGTCATTGCTTCTTGAAGCCAAATCATTAAATATAAAATCATTAAATCATTAAATCATCAAGATGAAAGAATTCAAGTTTAAGATAAACGGCAAGGACTACGAAGCACAAGTCGCAGAACAAGACAATGGCGTCCTCGCCGTAACACTCAACGGCAGCACTTACGCCGTTGAAGTACCCGCATTGGCTCATCACGCTGCCAAGCCTGTCGTTCATGCCGCAGCGCCTGCTGCTGCTCCTTCTGCTTCTGCAGGAAAGCCTGCTGCTGCTCCTGCCGCTGCTGGCTCAGTTACAGCTCCGCTGCCCGGTACAATCAAGCAGATTCTCGTCAGCGACGGACAGAAGGTCAAGAAGGGTGAGACTATCATCACCATGGAAGCCATGAAGATGGAGAATGCCATTACCGCAGAGGCCGATGGCACTGTTCTCAAGGTTCGTACCAGCGTTGGCGCCAGCGTCAACCAAGGTGATGTCCTCGTGGATTTCGCTGCTGAGGCTGCCGCTGCTCCAGCTGCTGCCCCGGCTCCTAAGGCCGCTCCCGCCCCGAAGCCTGCTCCTGCAGCTGCTCCCGCTCCCGCAGCTGGCGCTCATGCCGTTGAGGCTCCTCTGCCTGGCACCATCAAGCAGGTGCTTGTCAGCGTAGGTCAGGAAGTGGCTGCTGGCGAGACCGTTGTCGTCATGGAAGCCATGAAGATGGAAAACAATATTACTGCTGAGTTCGCAGGCAAGGTTACTGCTGTGCGTGTCGCTGTAGGCGATCAGGTGCAGAGTGGTCAGGCCATGGTGGAATTGGCATAAAGATTGATAATTGAAATATTGAAAAGTTGAAAAGATGAAACAATATCTCAAGTATTTAGGTCTTCTTGCAGTGGCGCTGATGATTCCCATGATGGCCTCAGCTCAGGACTTTTCTTTTGGCGATGCCATGACGAAGTTCTTCGGCGAGATGGGCTTTACCGCCTTCTTTGTAGGCGACGGTTGGAAGAATGCAATCATGATTGCCATCGCTTGCTTCCTGCTCTACTTGGCCATCAAGAAAGAATATGAGCCGCTATTGCTGTTGCCCATCGCCTTCGGCATGCTCCTGTCCAACATCCCCGGCGGCGGCCTCTTCCACACTTCCATGTGGAATGATGAGTTCCTGAATCCCGACAGCCCCTTCTTCCACAGCTATCGTCACATTCTTGCTGAGGGTGGCCTGCTCGATATCCTGTATATCGGCGTGAAAGCTGGCGTTTATCCGTGCCTCATCTTCTTGGGTGTAGGCGCTATGACCGACTTCGGCCCACTTATTGCTAATCCGAAGAGCCTGTTGCTCGGTGCAGCCGCACAGCTCGGTATCTTCGCCACCTTCCTTGTGACGCTGTGGATGGGTTTCTCGCCTGAACAAGCTGGTTCCATCGGTATCATTGGTGGTGCTGACGGCCCAACGGCCATCTTCCTTACCTCCAAGCTGGCGCCCGAACTCCTCGGCCCTATCGCTGTGGCTGCTTATTCTTATATGGCTCTTGTGCCTGTCATTCAGCCGCCCATCATGCGTGCTTTGACTACCGAGAAGGAACGTAAGATTCGTATGTCGCAGCTGCGCACGGTGACGAAGAAGGAGAAGATCCTCTTCCCCATCATTGTGGCCATCATTGTCAGTCTCATCCTGCCTTCTGCTGCCACGCTCATCGGTTGCCTCATGTTGGGTAATCTGATGAAGGAGAGCGGTGTTGTGGAGCGCCTGAGCAAGGCTGCTCAGAACGAGCTGAACAATATCGTCGTCATCTTCCTTGGCACCACCGTGGGTGCTACGGCCACGGCCGAAGCCTTCTTGAACCTGCAGACCATCGAGATCCTCTGCGTAGGCATTGTAGCCTTCGGCGTAGGTTCAGCTGGCGGCGTATTGCTGGCTAAGTTTATGAACCTGTTCCTCAAGGAAAAGATCAATCCGCTCATCGGTTCTGCTGGCGTTAGCGCAGTGCCTATGGCTGCCCGTGTCTCGCAGGCTGAAGGTGCCAAGGCCGACCCGCGCAACTTCCTGCTCATGCATGCCATGGGGCCGAATGTGGCTGGTGTGATCGGTTCTGCCGTTGCTGCAGGTATCCTCCTCAGCTTCCTCGGTTAATGGAGGACGTTACTTTATATGAACTGAATAATCTCGTCCGCTCCGTTATCGAGCAGACGTTAGACGATGAATATTGGTTGCAAGCAGAGCTCAGCGAGGCTCGGCTTGCAGCCAATGGTCATTTTTATGTGGAGTTCGTTCAGAAGGACGATACGGGGCGTAACCTTCTTGCGCGTGCGCGCGGCACGATGTGGGCGCGTACCTATAATATGTTAGCCCCCCTCTTCGAGCGTGCTACGGGCGAACGCCTCCGTGCGGGCATGCGTGTGCGGGTTTTGGTGACGCTGGCCTTTCACGAACTCTATGGCTACTCGCTAAATATCGTTAACATCGATCCGTCATTCACGCTCGGTGATTTGGCCAAGCGACGCCGTGAGATTTTGGCGCAATTGGACGCTGATGGCATCATCGATGACAACAAATCGCTGCCCCTTCCTGCCCTACTGAAGCATGTAGCTGTCATCTCGTCTGCAGGTGCTGCTGGCTATGGTGACTTCTGCAACCAGTTGTCCGACAATGGATACGGCCTCCACTTCGAAACCCATTTGTTCCCTGCAGTCATGCAAGGCGCGAATGTCGAAGAGAGCGTGCTTGCTGCCTTGGAGGCCGTCTGTGCAGAAGCCGATGCATTCGACTGCGTCGTCATCATTCGCGGTGGTGGTGCCACAAGTGACCTCTCCGACTTTGATTCCTATGCGCTTGCCGCTGCTGTGGCACAGATGCCTTTGCCTGTCATTGTCGGTATCGGTCATGAGCGTGACGAGACAGTCCTCGATTTCGTCGCTCACACCCGGGTCAAGACGCCCACAGCCGCAGCCGCTTTCCTCATTGATCACGAGGCTCAGCAGTTGGCGCACCTTGATGATCTTAGCTTGAGCATCACTCAGCATGCAAGGGCAAGTATTGAGCAGGCGAAGTCGACACTTGACCATCTTGTTGTGTCCTTGCCTCGCACCTTTGCTTTGGTCAGTGAACGTCAATCGCGGCGTTTGGAGCAGTTGATGACGCGCATCGCGCAAGCTGCGCAAATGGGTGTTCAACGTCCTATGGCAAGGTTGGAGGCCATGGAGCCTTTGCTCGTCCAAGCGGCCAGATTCAGGATGCAGAACACTCAAACTCGACTGCAGCATCTTGAGCAGCGCATTGCCGCTCTCGACCCATCGCTTCTGCTCAAGCGTGGCTATTCGCTCACCTTCACCGCTGATGGCCAATTGGTCAAGGATGCATCGCATTTAC
>CADCOX010000049.1 GCA_902803195.1 uncultured Bacteroidales bacterium | reverse complement strand
GACGTCACTCGGCCTCACTGCTGTGCCGCTCGTCATCCTCTGGTACCTCGGCCTTGCTATCTTCGACGGTACATTGACACGCTCTTCACTTGACTAACTTTTGGCGAACACTCGTCATTTACCATCCATCACTCTACATCCATCATGAAGAAGTACACTCACGCGTGGCTCGCTTTTATGGCGATGAAACGGCTCGATCAGGCCGCTCTGCCCGAAGTCGAAGGAAGTGGCAAGTCCGAAGTGGCGGTCTCTCGACACGCCAAGAGCCTTGTCAGATGGTTCAAGAACTACCGCGATTTCGTTGTGCAAGGGGCGTGGTACCCCGACGAAGTCTTTGCTGATCAGGGCCAAAGCCATGGCGTGAAGTATGCTCCCGACGAGATCAGCGAGGAGACACGCTCTTTCAAGGTGCTGCCCCAGACGATGGAGGTGCGGCGCCTGATGATGGACGAGTCATCGCTCTATGGGCGTCCGTTCACGATCGTGAAAGGCAACCTCTGCGACCGCTGCGACGCTATGGCCCATACCATCGTCGACAACTTCAAGATACAGTACCGCGAGGAGAAGGGAAATCCCATCGCGCCCTCGTCCACGCACATGGCCATGCGCTTCTTCATCATGAGCCATTATATCGCCGACGCTCACATGCCCCTCCATTGCGACGCTCGTTCGCTCACCAAGATTCACACCGCCATCGAGAGCCAGTGGGAGAACGCTGTCAAGAAATCTTATGATATTGATTTCGACAACGAACGCTTTTTCTACGACCCCCAGGGCTACCCGCTGCCGACGCCCAAGATGAACTCCTTGATGGCACTCGTCGAGGAGAAAGCGCTCTCACGTCCCTTTGTCTACAATTGGGGTCAGAGTGACTACAGCACATGGGACTACATGAGCGCAGTCACCGAGTACTCCTACCTCCTCGCCTACGAGATGCTTCCCAGCGGTAGCGACGACCCCGATTGGGTCACCTACAAGAAGACTCCCGCAGGTCAACGTTTCGAGGAATATAGTTCCAAGCTTATGGCCGATGCCATTGATTCCATCGCTCGTGCTTGGCTACATGTCTGGATACGCTATCGCACTTGGGGGCCCGACAAAGGCAAGAGTTGACGCCTATCGTCGTCTTCTTTACCAGCCAACGGCGCTTGGACAAACCCACGGTTTCGCCATTGCTCGGATGTCGACTCTTTTGTAACGATCACATTCACACATAAACACATTACACTCATGCGATCACTTTTATCCGCCTTAGCGTTCCTATGGCTCATCGTCCTCCCTTCCGGCGCACAGCCTAAGGTTTCCATTTTCTTCGATCATGTCGCCGAGATGGCTCGTCAGGAGCATATCTCCATACAAGAGGCTGCCCAACGCGTACGTCAGTTGGGCTATGAGGGCATCGATGTGCGCGTGGGCATGCCCGAACAGCAACTGCGGATGCTCGACTCCCTGGGTTTCCAGAATGCTTCGGCTATCGCCGACATCGATTTCGTCCGTGGCGAGCAGCCCGAAGCCGTCCGTCGCGCGCTCGACTTCATGCACACCCACGGCTACTCGCGCCTGTTGGTCATTCCCGGACTGTTACCAGAAGACGCTTCGCCCGCACGCTTCGACGAGGTATGCCAGCGCGTTGTCGCCTTCGTCAAGGAAGCCGCGCGCGAAGGCGTAGATGTCATGGTAGAGGATTACGACAACCCGCGTTCGCCCTGCTACAATACGACGACCCTCGACCACCTCTTTGCAGCCTCGCCAGCGCTCAACCATGTCTTCGACACCGGCAACTATCTCTACTGCGGCGAGGAGGTGATGACCGCCCTCCGTCATTTCCGTGAGCGTATTCATCACGTTCACCTCAAAGACCGTAAGGCGATGCGCGACCGCGCCTCTTTGCCCATCGGCACGGGCGTCGTCCCATTGAAGGAGGTCATCTGCACTTTGCTTCGCAGCGGTTACGATGGATGGTTCTGCGTCGAGCATTTCGGTGCTCCCGCCATGTTCGATTATGCACGCCAGTCCATCGCCAACGTGAAGGCTGCGTGGAACGATTGCCAATGACCAGCGTGCTCGTCCTCGCCTCGACATCTGAAAGGATGGAAGATGCTTCAGAAATGTTTTAATTGAAGCTTCACGTATATTCGCATCGTGTTTCACGTATATACGCATCGCCTTTCACGTATATACGCATCGCCTTTCACGTATATACGCATCGTGCTTCACGTATATACGCATCGTGTTTCACGTATATACGCATCGTGTTTCACGTATATACGCTTCGCCTTTCACGTATATTCAGACTCTGCCTTGGCGAGAAAAGTTGCTTTATCAGAACGATTGACCAGCCAACTCTGCCAGGGCTTGAGCACTATCAAGTCGGACGACTGCCAGCCCCTTCGATCACCTTAACCTCTCGATGACTCCTGCATGGCTGACTGAAACCCGACGGAAGCGAACGCGCTTGACGTCGTCGGTGTAGAGCGTAGGGCGCTCGTCCTTCTGCATCGCCTCCAGCCTGACGTTCCTCATCTTGATGTCTCTTGCATGCTGGATGCTTATGCCCCACGAGGGCTGCAACCCATGAGCAGCAGGCTCGGGATAGAGCTTCACACCTCCTTGCCCTGTCTGTCGCATCTTCTCGAAGAAGAAAGGGTTGGCGCCTCGCTGTTGGCGCAAGTCGTCGAGCGTCAGCCCGCCCTTTGCCTGTACGTAGAAATCGCTGATGCTCACGTCGCGGATGGGATGGCCTTCGGTGCCTACGATGAGGCAGGCGGCATAGCGGCTGTCGGCTTCCGTCGCGCTGATGTTACGGATATGTATGTTCTTGACCACGGACGGGTGCAAACCTTCGGGCCCTCGCATGCGGTTGCCCAGGCGAATGTAGAGGGGTGGATTGCAGATGTCAGTCATCGTGAGTTCGCTCACGTCGATGTCCTCCATGGTAGCACCGTCCACGGTCTCTAAAGCGAGTCCACGGCAGTGGGTGAAGGTGCAGCGGCGTATGACGATGTGTCGAAAGCCTCCGTTCGACTCCGTTCCCAGTTTGATGCGGCCCGTGGGCCCGTCGCCGTCGGGCGCCTTGAGTGTGGTAGTCGTGCGTGTGCCGTCGAGCAGCGAGCCCACATCGAAACCGCTGACATGGCAGTCCTCGATGACGACGTGCGCTGTAGGTTTAGCCCATCCGAGGGCATACGAGCATTTGAGCACGATGGCATCGTCGTTGACGGTGTTCACGCGGCAGTTGCGAATGACCACGTGCTCGCAGCAGTCGATGTCGAAGCCGTCGCGGTTTGTGTCGGCCGTCACGCCGTCGATGAGTACGTCGTCGACCCCTGTGAACAGGATGGCGAAGTGTCCACAGGCGCGAAAGCTCACCCCGCGGACGTTGGCCCTCTGGCAGTTGCGCAAGGCCAAGGCTTTATTGGCCGTAGTCTGTCCGCTGCTGCTTTTGCGCTCTCCCCCGCGTGTGAGCACCCCGCTGCCGTCGATGAGCCCTTCGCCCTCGAGGGTGACGTCGTGCAGGCCCTCTCCCCAGATGAGCGAGTTATGCCAATGGCTATGTCCGAAGTCCTGGTAGCGCGAGTCGTTCGCCTCGGCGTGGTCATAGCCTTCAGTGGCCGTCACGGGTGCTGCCTTGATGACGGCCTCGCGCTCCAGTTGCAGCGTTACACCACTCTGAAGGTGAATGGAATAGCAGAGGTAGGTGCCCGCGTCGAGCGTCACCGTATCGCCTTCGGCAGCGGCCGCCAAGAGGGCCGCATTGATGGCGTCGGAGTCGATGTGCTGCCCGTCGCCCATGGCTCCATAGGCACGCGGGTTCAGACGGGCCGCCCAGCCGTTCGTGGCCAATAGCAACGCAAGGAGGAAGGAGGGTGAGCGCATGGCTGTGGAGACTTATTTCTTGTAGCGATCAATGAGTTCCTGTGGTAGCTTGACGATGCAAATGTTCATCGAGCGGCCGTCCTCGCTGAGCATGGCCGACTGGATCTCGATCTCCGTGCCATCGGGCTTGAACGTAGGATGGACGTGGTCGCGGGCTGTCGTCTTATGCCCTGCCGAGAGCAGGATACGCTCTCCCGTGTGGCGGTCGATGAGCCATAGTTCGCGGGCGAAGTCGTCGCCTGCCACCCAGTGTCCGTCCTGCGAGCCTGCCACATGCCAGAAGTTGTCGCCTGGCACCTGCCCTTCGAGGGTCAGTTCGCGCGTGCGCATATTGACTACGGCAATGCCTGTGGCATATTCCTTCGTGCCCGAAGGCCCCCAGTCGTCGGAGGTGGCGAAGGACTCCAGTCCGTCGATTGCTTTCTGCTCGCCTTTGTTGATGGGCCGATGCCCGATGATGGCTATCACCAGTTCGTCCTCGCTGATGACGGCCTCATGGGTTACCCAGTCGTGCTCTGTCTCGCGGTAGATGGGGCGCAGGCCCGTGCCGTCGGCGTTGCAGATCCAAGTGCGTTGCGGCGCTTTCCCCCCTGTCTCCCAGCAGAAGATCACCTCGCCCGGATGCCAGGGGTTCCCTTGTATGTGCCCCACTTTGAAGTGCACGGCAACCACTGGCTCGGCCTTGCCCGTAGTCAAGTCCATCTTACCTATTCCCCCGGGGCCGGCTCCCATCTTCCGAGGCCCGAAGTTGGGCGCTATCTGTTCGGCGATGGGGTACTTGCGGGCGAACTCCTTGTCGAGTCGGAAGTAGACGAACTCCTCGCTGCCGTCGAGCGCCATATCGCCTTCGCTACACATCTCGGCAGGGATAGTGCCGCAGATGCGCTCGTAGGCCGTTTTCTTCTTCATCCGGCCTGCCTCGGAATCGGCAAAGAGGCGTTCGAGGTTCACCTCCACCACCTCCATTCCCTTGCGCTTGCCGTTCTTGTCCTTCACCTCTCGCATAATATAGAGGTTCATCGACTTGCGCGCCACGCAGAGCATGCCCGTGTAGCCGCCCTCGGTGACCTGCACGATGTCGCCCGTCTGCTCGTTCACGGCCATGGCTTCGCCCTTGACGCGGTCGGAGCGGAAGATGACCCATTGCCCGTCGCTGGTCCATTGGTTGTGGGTCTGATAGATTTTGGAGTCGCCCGTGCCGCTCTTCGAGGTAAGGAACACCAGCTCGATGCCTGTCTTGGGGTCCTTCATCACTTTGCGTTCCGAGGGAAATCGCGTCCCTATCTGGGCCAATGCCGACGCCGCCCACAGCAGCATCACGCATATAGGAATCATCTTTTTCATGCTCATAAGTGAATGTTCGTTTAAGTGGTTCTGCGAGTGCAAATATACGAAATAAATGTCATTCCATCGCAAGACCCGCTTCCATTAACATAAAAAAAAGAATAAATTCCAATTATTGGTTTGTATTTTCTCATCTTTCCTCTCGACAGCACCCCTGCTGACGTGAAACATACTATGTTATGCCTCCTTCTTGGATGGCCAGCATAGGCGTCTAACGATTGACGACTAAAACGTCTAAAGAGATTGATAAAAAGATTGACGAAAAGATTGACGTTCAGATTGACGTCTTATTTCAGAGGACGTGAATGTTTTATTTTTGACGTCAATCTTCGTCAATCTGAACGTCAATCTTTTTTCAACGTTTCAACATTTCCGCTCGGCTTTGCCGCTTCGCTTTGCGAAGAACGTTCAAAAAAATCGTTCCCGTTCCCGTTCGCTCGACCTTTGGTCGCTTCGACACTTCGAAGAACGTTCCCGTTAAAAAATATTTCCCGTTACTAAGTTATTTTCACTCTTCACACAAAAAAAGTTAACGTTCTCGTTAACGTTCCCGTTATAATTCTCGTCTTTTTTTGTCAAAAAATAGTGCAAGTACGAAAAAATACTTATCTTTGCGGCGTGGAACATCAAAAAATGTGCACATAAGACCGTATTTTCATTCGAAAACCACTAAATAAAAGAAAACCTCTAAATAAAAGAAGAGATATGAAACACTTTAGAACTCTCTTGGCCGCATTGCTGGCCATCGTCGGTGTCTCCACCGCTCAGGCGCAGGAGGCGTACGCCGCTCTCAGCAGCGACGGCAAGACCCTCACGTTCTATTACGACACCCAGAGAGCTACGCATGGCACAACCTATTCCATCCCGTGGGTCGGCGACTATCCCGGCTGGACCTCCAGCGCCGGCAATGCCGTCATCGAGACCGTCACCGTCGACGAATCGTTTAGGACCTGCGATTCGTTGTCCTCCGCAAAAAACATGTTTTATAGGTTGAGCAGACTGCAGACGATCAATAACCCGGGTATGCGGCTATACAAGGCGCAGGATATGTCCAATATGTTCGCGGGGTGTTCATCGCTGACGAGCATCTCGCTTTCGAGGTTTTTCACCCGCGAGGCGCTGACCATGGAAGGAATGTTCATGGATTGTACTTCGCTCGAGAGTATCGATCTGAATGGCCTTTACGTCTCGCAACTGGACAATACCTCCTGCATGTTCAAGAACTGCCGTTCGCTGACCGCTATCGTGGGCATGGGAGCCCTCTCGGTAAGCTATGTGACCGACATGTCCGAGATGTTTGCTGGTTGCCGTTTGCTGAAGAACATCGACTTGACCCGTTTCCTCCCCGAGAAAGCGCAGAACATGAGCGCGCTGTTCAGCAATTGTGCCTCGCTGGAGCGTCTCGACCTGAGTAGCATCAACGCTTCTGCAGCTACCAATATGTCCTCTATGTTCTACGGCTGCAGTCAGCTGAAGGAACTCAATGTGAGTGGCCTTCGCACGGAGAATGTGGAGTCGATGGAGAGCATGTTCAGAGGGTGCACCAGCTTGACGACGCTCGACCTGCGTTCGTTCGACACGCGCAGTCTGGCGGAGGCGAGCAACATGTTCTGGGGTTGCACGGCACTACGGACCATCTACTGCAACGGCACGTGGTCGTGTCCCTCCAGTTCCGGCATGTTCGAGGGTTGCACCAGCCTCGTGGGAGGCAACGGCACCACCTATAACGCACAAGTCACAGATGTCACTCGGGCACGTCCCGACACCAGAGCCGTCCCCGGCTACTTCACCAGCAAGGCGATTCTCTATGGCGAGCTCGACGAGGCGACGGGACTTCTCACCCTCTATTACAACGCCAACCCGTATGTCGAGACCGCGGGCAAGACGTGCTACAAGATGACGGTCAACGGCCCCGAATGGCGCAATAATAGTAAAGTCACCGTCGTGGACCTCGACGTCTCTGTCGACGAATGCACCGACCTGACCTCGATGAGGTACTTTTTCGGGAGCTTGAGGTATCTGACGGAAATCAGGCATCTCGACCGCCTGCACACGGAGAACGTGACAGATATGTACTCCATGTTCTCCAGTTGCAATAAGCTGACGAACATCGACCTAAGCCACTTCGACACGCAGAATGTCACGGATATGTCCAGTATGTTCTCGGGATGTCAGGTCGTGGCGAGCCTCGACCTGAGCAGCTTCGATACGCGCAACGTGACGAGCATGCAGGGCATGTTTCAGAATTGTGCGGCTTTGACAACTCTCGACGTGAGCCCTCTCGATACGCGCAACGTAACCACCATGTCTTCCATGTTCGAAGGCTGCTCCAGCCTGCAGAGTCTCGACCTGAGCGGCTTCGACATGGCGAAGGTGGCGTCTATACCCCGCATGTTCCAAAGTTGTTCTGCATTGCAGACCATTTATTGCAACGAGACGTGGGACATCTATGGATGGTATGTGTTTAAGGACTGCACGAGCCTCGTCGGCGGCAACGGAACAGTCTACGATGCTAACCATGTTGACCTCGACTATGCCCGTCCCGACGGAGGCCCCTCGG
>CADCOX010000048.1 GCA_902803195.1 uncultured Bacteroidales bacterium | reverse complement strand
GGTGGGCGGAGATGGATTCGAACCACCGAAGGCGTGCGCCAGCAGATTTACAGTCTGCCCCATTTGGCCACTCTGGTATCCGCCCTTTTCAGGAGCCTTTGCAGCCGCTTTTGACGGCAAACCGTCTCGAAACGGCTGCAAAGGTACGCATTATTTTTGAACCACAAAAACTTTTTGACGTTTTTTTATCGGTTCTGGCTTTTTTCCTTGTTTTTCTGCAGCTGCCGGAGCAGAGCATCCATACAATTATCGATTGCTTCTTCAAAAGTGTCGCACACCTTACTGGCAAAAAGCTCACTGCCTGCGAACACGCGGATGGCAGCTTCCTTGTTCATTGCCGTCTCAGGTTTTACGAGCTTCAATGACACCTCTACCTTTCTTATTTCATCGCTGAACTTTTCGAGCTTGCCCACTTTCTTGTGGACGAAGTCCTGCAGCTTCTCTGTAGGTTCGAAACGGATAGCCTGAATGTTAATGTCCATAAGTAACCTCCTTTGTTTAAAGTGTGAGTATTCTGTTATGCCCTTGGATGGGCTTCGCTATATGCCTTCTTGAGCTCCTCAAAGGTCGTATGCGTGTAGACCTCGGTCGTGGAGAGCCTCTCATGCCCGAGCAATTCCTTCACGGACTGCAGATCGGCATGATGATTCAACATAGAGGTAGCGAAGGTGTGACGTAAGACATGCGGACTGCGCTTGCGCTGCGTCGTCACCAGCCCGAGTTTGGCCTTCACCATCTTGCGGACGTAGTGCTCAGCTATCCGAGTGCCCTTCTTGCTGACAAAGAAAGCATCTTTGTCTACCAGCAGATGTTGCGCTCGTTCACCTATATATATATTAATAAGGTGTAAGAGCCCGCTGCCAAACGGCACCAACCTTTGCTTGTTACCCTTTCCGGTCACCTTAATGGTCTGAGCGCCCAAATTGACGTCAACCATATCGAGCGAAATCAACTCGCTCACACGGAGACCCGTCTCATAGAACACGTCGATGATGAGGTGGTCGCGACGTCCGTCGAACGAGTCCTCAAACATTCCATCCTGATCCAAGAGACGCTCCATATCATCTTCACGGACGAAAGCAGGCAGCACACGCTCTTTTTTCGGAGCCACTAAGCTGCGTACCGGATCGTGGGACACAAGCCCGCGCCGATGGAGGAAATGGTAGAACGTCTTCAATGCCGAGAGTCGGCGTTGCACAGAGCTGGCCTTGTTGCCACGCTCCATCATCGCTACCATCCAATCCCGCGCCACATCCGTGTCGATGGTTTCCCAGGAAAGGTTGCCGTCGAGACTTTTGTAATACGACTCAAACGCCTTCAAGTCGTCCCGATACTCGCTTACCGTCCGTTCAGACAGGCTGCGCTCATAGCGCAAATTATCGAGAAAAGTCTCAAGCAGCATAAGTACCTCTTTTTGAGTTCGGCGATGCGAAAATAGAGGTTTTTCTTCAGACTGCCAAATAAATTCAGCAAAAGTTAAGTAAATTTCGCTTTTTACGCCCTTTCAGGACCTCACTAGGCCCAGGGCGAGCCGCTTTAATCCTCCACGCGGCGCAGTTGCTGCACGTAGATGGCACGTTCCTTAGCCAAACGCTTCAGCACGGAGGGCTTGTCGAACTGCTGGCGACGACGGAGTTCCTTCACAACACCAGTCTTCTCGAATTTACGCTTGAACTTTTTCAATGCGCGCTCGATGTTCTCGCCTTCCTTAACAGGTACTACAATCATGTGATTTAGTTTTGATTAAGTGATTAAAAAATGTTCATTTTGCCTCGACAGAGTCGAAAAGCGGTGCAAAAGTACAACTTTTTTCCGTTCCAGCCAAAGAAATCGGAGAGAAATTGCTTTTTACCCTATAAATGAGGATAATGAGATACGCATACCCACGCTCTCGCGCGCACGCATGCGTACATAATTATAATATTAGACAAAAACTCGTTCCGATATTCACAAATAGACGCGCGGGCTCTCACGTATATAGACATGAGGCTGCGCGTATATACGTAAAGGGCTACACGTATATACGTAAAGGGCTACGCGTATATACGTAAAGGGCTACGCGTATATACGTAAAGGGCTACGCGTATATACGTAAAGGGCTACGCGTATATACGCATATCGGCACGCCTACCATAGTTTACGCTAAGATGGCATCCGCCAGTGCTTCAAGCCCTTGGACATCAGTGCCTTTCATACGTCCACGCAAGGTAACGACTGGCTCCACGACCTCCACCTGCTTCATGCCCTCGAGCATCCCTCGCATGGTCTTGGCAGCACTCGGCGCCCACGAACCATTCTCCACAAGACCGACACGACGACGTTGGTAAGCCTTGATCTCCAGGTGATGAAGGAAATCGAACATCGGCGGGAATACACCGGCATCATAGCTTGAGGCCATGCAGATCATGCGACCATAACGGAAGGCATCTTCGATAGCTTCGCCAAGGTCATCACGGCAGAGGTCGCTAATAGCCACCTTCGGACAGCCTTTGGCTTTCAAGATCTCCACCAGTCGTTCGGCGGCGACAGCGGTGTTACCATGAATGCTAGCGTGGGCAATGAACACGCCCTCCGTTTCCACTTCGTAGGCGCTCCAAATGGTGTAAAGGCGTAGAGCCTCAGCCAATTGCTCATCCTTAAGAACGGGACCATGCAAAGGCAGAATCTGCTGGATATCAAGAGCAGCAGCTTTCTTGAGGAGCGTGCTGACTGGGGCACCGTACTTGCCACAGATATTGAAGTAATAGCGACGTGCCTCACAGGCCCAGTCATCGGCATCTGCATCGTAGACGCCGAACTTGCCGAAACCATCGGCTGAAAAGAGGACATGATCGGCCTCATCATAAGTCACCATTACCTCGGGCCAATGAACCATAGGAGCCATAACGAAGCGCAAGGTATGACGGCCGAGCGAGAGCGTGTCGCCTTCCTTGACTGTCTGCACGCGGGCTTCGAGAGAGCTGTCCTCGAAGTACTGAGGCATCATTTGTTTAGCCTTAGCGGAACAGACTATTTGCAAGTCAGGATACATGGCACAAACGTCAGCGATACCACTTGCATGATCAGGCTCCAAATGGTGAACAATGAGGTAGTTGGGCTGACGGTCACCAAACGCTTCACGAAGGTTCTTTTTCCATTGATCCATCGTGCGGCTGTCGCTGGTGTCCATCACAGCGATACGTTCGTCGAAGATAACATAAGAGTTGTAGCACATGCCATCAGGCGTCGCATACTGACTCTCAAAAAGGTGCTGGTCGGGGTCGTCGACTCCGATGTAACGAATATCCGAAGTGATGTTTTTAGTTTCCATAATCTATGTATTTTGTTTTTTCGGGCGCAAAGGTAGAATTTTTCTTCGAACGCGACAACAAAAATCGGATTTATAAACCGTAAATCATAAATAATGTGTACCTTTGCACCCGAAATTCATCGTACAACCATCTTCTAAAACCCTCAACTCTCAACAGAGTAATGGCAGAACAGTTAGACATTAAAGAACTGGAGCAAGTGGTAGTCCGCTTCTCTGGCGACAGCGGCGACGGCATGCAGCTCGCCGGCAACATCTTCTCCACGGTGTCTGCCACCGTGGGCAACAGTATCTCTACCTTCCCCGACTATCCCGCCGACATTCGTGCCCCGCAGGGATCTTTGACGGGCGTATCTGGTTTTCAGGTGCACATAGGTGCCTCGAAGGTCTACACACCAGGCGACTTGTGCGACGTGCTAGTGGCTATGAACGCTGCAGCTTTCAAGACTCAGTTGCGCTATGCCAAGCCCAACGCCACCATCATCATTGATACAGACAGTTTTGGTCCCAAGGATCTTCAGAAGGCTGAGTTCAAGACCGACGACTATATAGCCGAGATGGGCGTGAATCCCGACCGCGTCATCGCGTGCCCACTCACCACAATGGTGAAGGATGCACTAGCAGAAACGGGTATGGACATGAAGGCCATTCTGAAGTGTCGCAACATGTTCGCCTTAGGTTTGGTGTGCTGGCTTTTCAGCCGCGACCTCGATATCGCATTCAATTTCCTTCGTGAGAAGTTTGCTAAGAAGCCGGCTATCGCCGAAGCGAATATCAAGGTGATTCAGGCGGGTTATGACTATGGCCACAATACACATTCGTCAGCCATGAACGTCTATCGCATCGAGTCGAAGGAGAAGACGCCTGGCCGCTATATGGATATTACCGGCAACAAAGCCACAGCTTACGGTTTCATCGCTGCTGCCGAGAAAGCTGGTCTCCAATTATACCTCGGTTCCTATCCTATCACACCTGCCACCGACGTGCTCCATGAACTATCAAAACATAAGAGCCTCGGTGTGAAGACTGTGCAGTGCGAGGATGAGATCTCGGGTGCTGCCTCTGCCGTGGGTGCATCGTTTGCAGGAGCCTTGGCCGTGACCTCGACCTCTGGCCCTGGTATCTGCCTGAAGAGCGAGGCTATGAACCTGGCTGTCATCATGGAGTTGCCGCTCGTGGTGCTCGACGTGCAACGCGGCGGTCCTGCCACGGGTCTGCCCACGAAGTCAGAACAAACGGACCTGCTACAGGTACTCTTCGGCCGTAATGGCGAGAGCCCGATGCCTGTGCTCGCAGCCCTATCTCCCACCGATTGCTTTGATGCCGCCTACGATGCCTCGAAGATGGCCTTGGAACACATGACCCCCGTCGTGCTGCTGACTGATGCCTTCATCGCCAATGGCTCTGGTGCTTTCAAGTTACCAGAACTCAACAAAATGCCAGCCATCTGTCCGCCTTACGTACCTGAAGAGTTGCGCGGCAGCTGGACACCTTATATGCGCGACCCCGAGACGGGCAGCCGCTATTGGGCCGTACCTGGTCGCGAAGGCTTCGAGCACATCCTTGGCGGACTGGAGAAAGACAACAAGACGGGCGCCATCAGCACGAATCCCGAGAACCACGACCTCATGACACGTCTACGTGCCGAGAAGGTTGCCCGCATCCAAGTACCCGACTTAGAAGTGGATGGCGATAAAGACGATGCCGACTTGCTCATCGTAGGTTTCGGTAGCACATACGGACACTTACATGCCGCCATGGACGAGCTGCGCGCAGCTGGTCGCAAAGTGGCTCTCGCCCAGTTCCGCTACCTCAACCCACTGCCCAAAAACACAGCCGAAGTACTGAAAAAGTATCCTAAGGTTATCGTTGCCGAGCAGAATATGGGACAACTTGCCGCCTACCTTCGTATGAAAGTCGACGGTTTCGTGCCCGCTCAGTTCAATGAAGTGAAGGGAAAGCCATTCGTGGTGAGTGAATTGGTAGACGCTTTTCAAAAACTTTTCTAAAAACAATCGGAAATAACTATGGCTTATACAGCACAAGATTATAAGAAAGGGCAACCTCGTTGGTGCCCCGGCTGCGGCGACCACTTCTTTTTGGCTAGTTTACACAAGGCGTTGGCCGAAATCGGCGTAGCACCCAAGGACATTGCTGTCATCAGCGGTATAGGTTGCAGCAGTCGCCTCCCTCACTATATGGCCACTTACGGCATGAATACCATTCATGGTCGTGCTGCCGCCATTGCTACAGGTGCAAAGGTGACGAATCCACGCCTCGACGTATGGCAAGTGAGCGGCGATGGCGACGGTCTTGCTATTGGCGGCAACCACTTCATCCACGCCAACCGCAGGAACATCGACTTGAACATGATTCTACTGAACAACCGCATCTATGGTTTGACGAAGGGTCAGTACTCGCCCACCAGCCCGCGTGGCTTCGTGTCGAAGAGTAGCCCCTATGGCACCGTAGAAGACCCATTCCGTCCTGCTGAGCTCTGCTTCGGCGCACGTGGTCACTTCTTCGCCCGTGCGGTGGCTACAGATGCCCCTGGCACTATCGAGGTTCTTAAAGCAGCCCACGCTCACAAAGGGGCCAGCGTCACTGAGATCCTGCAAAACTGCGTAATCTTCAACAATGGCACGCACGACAGCGTCTATGACAAGGCAGGTCGTGCCAAGAATGCCATCTATGTACGTCATGGCGAGAAACTCGTTTTCGGCGAAAACAATGAATTCGGTCTTGTGCAGGAAGGCTTTGGACTGAAGGTCGTTGAGATTGGCAAGGACGGTTATACGCTCGACGACATCCTCGTCCACGACGCCCACTGTGAGGACAACACCCTGCAACTGAAACTTGCCCTCATGGGCGATGGCGATGGTTTCCCCATTGCCCTCGGCGTCATTCGCGATGTCGCCGCTCCCACTTACGATGAGGCTGTGGAGGCTCAAATCGCAGAAGTAAAAGCTGCAAAGAAGTACCACAACTTCACCGAACTCCTCGAGACCAATGATATCTGGGAGGTGAAGTAAGCTGCTTATTTACCGAGTAAAATGTTACGCCAATGCCATCACGTCAACTGTCGTGATGGCATTGGCGTTATAATGGACTACGCTATTTATAATCTTCGCCCTTCAGCACCACTTGAGTGTTAGATGGATCTTTATCCGACTCACGATACCAGTCGGAGTACTCAATGTAGTGAGCTGCATAGGTTTTGTTGAGAGCCTGAGCCTGTTCAGGGTCAACTTTTTTGATAAACTTGGCGGGCACACCACCCCACAACTCACCATCGCCAACGAGTGTATTGGAGAGTACCAGCGCCCCTGCTGCCACGATGGCACCGCGACCGATCACCGCATGATCCAACACTGTTGCACCCATGCCAATGAGGGCACCATCAAGAACCGTGCAGCCATGCAGCGTCACACTATGCCCGACAGTCACGTCCTCACCTATTTCGACCGGAGCCTTGCCATTAAGCGTATGCAGACATGAGTTATCCTGAATATTGCTGCGATTACCGATTTTAATGTAATGGACGTCACCACGAAGTACAGCACAAGGCCAGATGGTCACGTCGTCACCGAGGGTCACTTCGCCTATGATGACAGCTCCGTCTGCCAAATAACAATGTTTCCCGAACTTGGGCTTCAAGCCCTTAACTGCTTTTACTATTGCCATTTCTCAATAAACTTTTGTTGCTTGAATAAGCCACTCTCGATCTGTTTCATCATCGAGCAGAGGCAGAAGAGACTCACGCACATGTGCGTGATACTTATTAAGATAACTTATTTCGTCGTCAGACATGAGTTCACGGATAATGGGCGTTGTGTCAATGGGGCATAGCGTCAAGGGGTCCATGCGTAACCAACCGTCTCCATCTGGTACGATGAGCATCGTATTCTCCGTACGACAGCCATGGCTACCAGCGATGTAGATGCCAGGCTCGATGGTTATCGTCATGCCGGCTCGAAGTGGTGCTGGCATCCAATTCATGCGAAACTGGTGAGGACCTTCATGAACGCTCAGATAAGACCCTACACCATGCCCTGTTCCGTGGCCATAGTTTTTATGGTCCTGCCACATGGCGTACCGTGCCAACACATCGAGTTGTGTGCCCGAGCTACCATCAGGAAAGATAGCCATTGCCAAACGTATATGTCCTTTCAGAACAAGCGTGTAGTCACGACGCTCATCATCAGTAAGCGGGCCAAGAGCAATGGTTCGAGTGATATCCGTGGTGCCATCTACATACTGTGCACCGCTGTCAAGGAGCAATAATCCGTGCGGTTCCAAGGGAATGTCAGTCTCAGGGGTCGCCTCGTAATGAACGACGGCACCATGAGCACCATATCCAGCAATCGTGTCGAACGAAATGTCGCGAAAACCCTCCTGTTCAGCACGCAGGGCTGTAAGTCTTTGGTCGACGGTAATCTCACTTATCTTTTCCCCATTCATTTCCCAGCCGCCATCAACCTTCGTCCATTTTCCGGTACTGAGCCAGCGAAGGAACTTGACCATGGCCACACCATCCTTCAGCATCGCGCTGCGGAAACCTGCAATCTCGGCCTCATTCTTTATGGCACGAAGGGCGGGAATGGGCGACGGCGCAACGAAAAACAGCCGACCACTGTTCTCCTGACGGATGGCCGTGGACAATGCTTGGTTGGTCACTGATGGATCGTACTGTAGTTCAAATGTTTCATCAATAGCACCTGTGAACAAATCTTCAGCTATACGCTCATACGGACGGGTTCTGACGTGCAGCCCATCCAAATAGCTTTCCACCTCAGGCGTCACCTGAGATGCATCGACATAAAGAAGAGCCTCGGTTGGCAAAATGACAAGATAGGCCACAAATACGGGAGTACAATGGATGTCGCGACCACGCAGGTTGAGCGCCCAGGCAATCTCATCGAGCTGTGTGATGATAATGGCGTTGGCATCCTTCAACGATTGACGTATATAGTCCAACTTCTCTAATGCAGGACAGCCAGCATACTTAAGAGGTTGTATCTCGATCTCCGAATGTGGCAGAGGAGGGCGCTCATCCCAAAGTGTATCTTCGGGAGCCTCGTCTTTGATATCGAAGGTGAGCTCATAGTTCTCGCGCATATCCACTTTGAACGTCGCACTACTCTTTGCACACCATCCATAGACACTTAACTCTTGTTCCAAATCGGCAGCATAGTCGACAGCCATCGTCCATCCGCTGTAACCCACAGCGGGCATTTCATTTATGCCAGCCATATCCCGTTCGTCAACAATCCACCCAACTATTTCCCGGGCAGTTGCAACATTGCGAGTACAACGAATAACCTCAAAAGGTGTGCCTGCTGTCTGTTCTTCGGCAGCCAACCAATAGCGGCTATCAGTCCACAGAGCAGCCCGCGTCAGTGTCACCACAGCAGTGCCAGCAGAACCGTTGAAGCCCGAAATCCATTCACGGGTTTTCCAATGATCAGGGACATATTCGCCCATGTGGGGGTCGGTACTTGGGAACACATAGGCTATGAGGGCATGTTTACGCATCCATGCTCGAAGCGCCTCCACACGTTGTGTGATGATTTCTGCTTTTGATACCATATCATTAACTTGTTTTGGGCAGACGAAAACTACGCGTCGCCACGAATCATTTTTGAAGAATAAATGCTAACCGAAGGACTTTTACACATCATTTTGCCCCTTCGGCATGGCAAAAGTAAACTATTTGCGGCTCCCTGCAAAAATATTCTGCTCTTTTGTTGATGCAATCCACAAATTTTAATTACTTTTGCCCTGCATTAACTCAAAAACACATAAACTTACACTCTTAAAACCCTACAAGAATTATGGATTTTTTGACAAATGACAAACTTGTGATTGTGGGCGCTGGCGGTGCCATCGGTTCCACTATGGTTCAGACGGCGTTGACCATGAAACTGACGCCCAACGTATGCCTCTACGATGTCTACGCTCCCGCTATGGAAGGCGTGATGGAAGAGATGTTCCACTGCGGTTACGACGGCGTGAATCTCACCGCCACGACAGATGTGGCCGAAGCCTTCAAAGATGCTAAGTACATCATTTCCAGTGGTGGTGCTCCTCGCAAGGCAGGCATGACGCGCGAAGACCTCCTTGCCGGCAACTGCAAGATTGCTGAAGATCTCGGCAAGAACATTAAGACCTATTGCCCCGACGTGAAGCACGTCGTCATCATCTTCAACCCCGCTGACCTTACGGGTCTTGTCACCCTGCTTTATAGTGGTCTGAAGCCCGGTCAGGTAACCACACTTGCTGCTCTCGACAGCACCCGTCTACAAAGCGCTTTAGCTAAGAAGTTCGGCGTTCGTCAGTACGAAGTTACAGGTTGTGCCACTTATGGTGGCCACGGTGAGCAGATGGCCGTCTTCGGCAGCGCTGTCAAGGTGGCAGGCAAGCCCCTCCACGACCTCATTGGCACACCTGCTTGCACTGAGGAGGAATGGGAACAGCTGAAGATTGACGTTACCAAGGGTGGCGCCAAGATTATTGAACTGCGTGGACGCAGCTCATGGCAGAGCCCTGCCTACTGCTCCGTCGAAATGATTCGTGCGGTGATGGGCGGCGAGGCTTTCCGCTGGCCTGTTGGCACTTACGTCTGCAACGAGAAGTACAACCACATCATGATGGCCATGGATACCACACTCGGCCCCGATGGTTGCACCTACAAGATGCCCGTTGGCACGCCTGAGGAGATGGCTAAGCTCGACCTGAGCTATGAGCACCTCTGCCACATGCGCGATGAACTCGTCACGCTGAACATAGTGCCCCCCATCAGCGAGTGGAACAAAATCAATCCCAACCTCTAATTGTCGGGAATGAACCATTAACATATTGGCGCAGATCATTCTGTGCCAATATGCTTTCCCTGCCAAATATTATTCACCATATTTTAAGACAGGACGACTATGAAGAAGTATGTTTGTGACCCCTGTGGTTATGTTTACGATCCCGAGCTGGGCGATCCCGATAACGGCATAGCCCCCGGCACCGCTTTCGAAGACCTCCCCGAGGATTGGGTGTGCCCCATCTGCGGTGTAGGCAAAGAAGAATTCACAGCCGAATAGGCGTTTCAAGCCCTACCATGACCTTCGAACAGGCCCTCAGTCGCATGGCGGCCCTCTGCAGTTGTAGCGAGCATTGCGAGAGCGAGATTCGCGAGAAACTGCAGAAGGTCGCTATGTCTGATACAGACATCGAGCGAGTCGTTGCAAAACTCTATGACGAACAGTACATCGACACCGCTCGTTATTGTCGTGCATTTGCACACGACCGCTTGCTCTTCTCCCATTGGGGGCGGCTTAAAATCCAGCAAGCATTACGCATGAAAGGATTACCCGATGCCGACATCAGCGACGCGCTTCGTGATTTGCCCGAGAGTGAATACCGTCAAGCCCTCGACGATACAATCGCACAAAAGGAGCGTTCCTTGCATGACGAGGACAACTACGCACGTCGAGGAAAATTAATGCGTTTCGCAGCTAGTAGAGGGTTTACTGCCGACGAGATCATGAACGCCTTGCTCTGAGCATTCGAGGTCGTCCAAATTGATCACAGAGAACACCGACGTCCGAGAGCCCAGCATCCACGAAGAGTTGACGAGTCTCTACTGCCAAATCGCTGTTGATCTCAACCAAGATCTCCCCACTTGCTTTCAGCGACCGTAGTGCCACAACGGCTATGGCATGATAGAAGCACAAAGGGTCATTATCAGGAACAAACAGCGCAAGATGGGGTTCGTGGTTTAGAACGGTTGCCGACATCGTTTCTGCCTCACTTGCGCGGACATAAGGTGGATTCGAAATAATAAGATCAAAGGGCGAAAAGTTAGCGACCTTCTCGGCCGAAACTAAGGATGGTACTGAGAGCAAGTCTTGCTGAATGAAATCTACATTCGACACCCCAAGTACGGCAGCGTTCTCTTGAGCTATGGCAAGAGCTTTCTCACTGATATCCACCCCCACAACATGCGCATCTGGAAAAGCTGAAGCCAGACTGATAGCTATGCAGCCGCTACCAGTACAAAGGTCGAGTAGAGTGGAGTTGGGTTTACTTATTTCATCAATGGCATATTGAACTAATTCCTCCGTCTCTGGACGTGGGATGAGTACATCGGGCGTCACGTGAAAACGATGTCCGCAGAAGTCGGTGTAGCCCAAAACATACTGCACTGGCTCGCCCGAGCAAAGCCTAAGTGCAATTTTTTCGAAATCTATGCGGTCGTCTGCGGATAATGTTGTATCTTTGCCGAGCAAAAGATCAGTTTGGGAGAGGCCATAGCGTTCTTCCATAACCATTCGCACGATAGCACGGGCTTCGCCTTCACCATGCAGTGGAGTGAGCGCAACAATGAGTTCGCGGTAATTCATGGCGCAAAGGTAATGTTTTTTTCGTTCGGCTCGGGTCGTTGGACAAAAAAAATCATTTCATGCCACAAAATAACCGTCTCAGACACGAAACGACAAAAGAGAAACAAGAATGACCACCGACGAGAAATACATGGCGCGTTGCCTTCAATTGGCACGTCGCGGCGAACTGACCACCTCTCCCAACCCAATGGTAGGAGCTGTCATTGTTCATGACGGTCGTATCATTGGCGAAGGATGGCATCGTTGCTATGGCGGACCGCATGCCGAGGTAAATGCTGTTCGCTCAGTACGCCCCGAGGACGAACATCTCCTTCCCCACTCCACTATTTACGTCAGTCTTGAGCCTTGCTCCCATTGGGGCAAAACGCCGCCTTGTGCAGAGCTGCTGGTTGAAAAGAGTTTCCGACGCGTTGTTGTCGGATGTTTGGACCCTAATGAAAAGGTTGCTGGCCGTGGCATCCGACGTTTGCAGGAAGCTGGTATTGAGGTTGTAGTGGGTGTGCTGGAAGCTGAGTGCCGTTGGTTGAACCGCAAATTCATGACCTTTCATTCACTACATCGCCCCTACATCACCTTGAAATGGGCCGAGAGTGCCGACGGTTTCATCGACCGCCAACGAGAGAGTGCCAATGACGGCGAGCCTGTTCACTTCTCTTCGCCATGGACGCAGATGCTCGTCCATCGACTGCGAGCTACACACGAAGCCATCCTTGTGGGACGACGCACCTGGGAACTTGACCGGCCAAGCCTCACGACGCGATTATGGCCGGGCAAAAGCCCAAAGAAATTGGTGCTTACCACGAAATTAAAAGATGATGAATTAGGAATAAGAGATGGTCAAGTCCTGCCAAAACTCATCCCCGATCTATCAGCCCTCTCGGCTCTTGCGACGGTTCAGCCTTCAGAGAACCCTCATACACCAATCCTCAGCCCTATCCAATCTATCTTGGTTGAAGGAGGAGCTCAAACGCTGCAATCTTTTATCGATGCCGACCTATGGGACGAGACCTATATCGAGCGTACCGACATCGTTTTAGGCGACGGAATTAAGGCTCCAAAAATGAAAACAGACCTAAAAGGACGCCCTATGCACGTTAATTTTGCCTAATTACGGGCATTTTACATCACTTTTCAGAGCCTCAAATTTCTTTCGCGCGACTTTTATGTGTACTTTTGCACCCGCTTATCATCGCATACTGACTAAGAAATGAAGAAAATCACATATGCATTCATCGCTTGCGCACTTGTAGCGCTTGTCGCATCAGCTTGCAAAAGCGACAACGACGACGTTGTCTACTCCAGCGATTGCTACATCAAGTCGTTCGTGTTGGGCAACATAAAGCGAGCTTTGCACACCACCAGTTCCACAGGTGCCGACAGCATCTATTATACGACCCTCACTGGTTCGGCTTTCAAAATGGCCATTGACCAAGTCCATGGCACCATCACCAACGTGACGCCTATTCCCACAGGGGCACAACTCAACGCCATCCTGGCCACCATCACGGCTCAAGGCGGTATCGCTTATGCTTCCACCAGCGACACTACCTCATGGAAATCCTTCTCGGCAAAGGATAGTATCGATTTCTCTTCACCCGTCATCTTCCGCATTGTCGCCACCGATGGTCGCAGCTATCGCGATTATATAGCTACACTGACTATCCGCGAGGCCGACGCCGACAGTTTTGCTTGGACGCGCATTGCCACCCTTGACGAACTCTCACAACGCACGGCCATCAAATTCATCAACTCCACGACTATCCTCAGCACCGACAACAGTGGCAATGCCTACCTGACAAGCAGCAACGATCTCGCTTCATGGAGCGACGAACCGTGCACGGGCTTAAGCGCACAGCCGGATATCAGTTCGGCAGGTTGTTCCAATGGGAAGTTTTGGATGAGCGACAATAATTACCGCCTCTATTGTTCTGACAACGCTCTCGCTTGGACAGAGGTGCAGCAGGACGACAACACAGCCATCAAGCTTTTAGCCGCATCCTACCAAGCTCTTTATGCCCTCGTCTTCAACCGCAATGGAGGTTTCACCGAGTCCGACTATCAGATAGCATCTTCCACCGACGGCCACTCATGGACGCCCATGGCCATCGACGAACTACTATTCTCTGAGG
>CADCOX010000047.1 GCA_902803195.1 uncultured Bacteroidales bacterium | reverse complement strand
CGATACACGCGAACGGAGATGTTGTTCACCCCCTTGCGCACCTTCGAAGTGATGTCCCATTCGCTGGGGAGGTAGCTATCCTCGGCATAACCTACGAACTGACCGTTGACCCAGACGTAATATCCGTGGCCGCAGCCGTTGAAGCGCAGGAAGATGTCGCGTCCGTCCCAATCGGCAGGCAGGGTGAATTCGCGGCGATAGGAGCCTACGGGATTCTTCTTCGTGTCGCGATAGGTGAACCAACCCGGTCGGTCGGCCATCACGCTCCATGTCGATTTGTCGTAGCTGAAGGGGTAGCTTGTGTTGCAATACAACGGCTTGTCCCACTGCTTGTTATTACGCAAACCATAGACCTGCCATGCGGAGGGAACGTCGATGTTATCCCATCCAGAAGCGTTGAAGGAGTCTTCGAAGAAGGTCTTAGGGGCTTGCTCGGGCGTGCCCACCCATCGGAATTTCCAAGTGCCGTTGAGGCTGAGGAAGTAGGGCGATGCCTCCAAGGCGTTGGTGGGAGTATAGGCTGCCGCAGCTTCTGTGGCTGAGGCTACAGGGATGTCAAGGGTGTGTGCTCGTAGACGGTAGAGGTTGGTAACACTCACATCGTCCCATTCCTTAAGGGTCTGCGCCATCGCTGACGCGGCAGTGAGGAACGCCAGAGTTAATAGGGTGTGTCGGATTTTCATCATGATACGTAAGGGTTTCGTTTATGGTTTTCGCCTTAGAGGGCTAGAGCTCTTGACGAGGAAAGTAAATGCGAAGGACTCGAGCCCTGCATTTCCTTTCCTCGTCAAAATGAAGTTCTTCAGTAGCTTATTCCCACTCGATGGTTCCTGTGGGTTTCGGCGTGAGGTCGTAGAGCACGCGGTTGACGCCGGGAACTTCGGTGATGATGCGCTGAGTGATGTGATGGAGGAGGGGGTAGGGGATTTCCTCGATGGTAGCGGTCATGGCATCGCGCGTGTTCACCGCACGGATGATGACGGGCCAATCCCAGCTGCGCTTGTCGTTTTTGACGCCCGTGGACTTGTAGTCGGGGACAATGGTGAAGTACTGCCAGACCTTGCCTTCGAGGCCGTTCTTGGCAAACTCCTCGCGCAGGATGGCGTCGCTCTCGCGTAGCGCCTCCAGACGGTCGCGTGTGATGGCACCCGTGCAGCGCACGCCCAGACCGGGACCGGGGAACGGCTGGCGGAAAACCATGTTGTCGGGAAGGCCAAGCTCTTTGCCGACAACGCGCACTTCGTCTTTGAAGAGCAGCTTGATAGGCTCCACGAGCTCGAACTGGAGGTCATCGGGCAGACCGCCTACGTTATGGTGGGATTTGACGGGGCCAGACTCGACGATGTCGGGGTAGATGGTTCCCTGAGCCAGGAAGCTGATGCCCTCCTGCTTGCGGGCTTCCTCCTCGAAGACGCGGATGAACTCGGCACCGATGATCTTGCGCTTCTGCTCGGGGTCGGATACGCCGGCCAGTTTATCGAGGAAACGATCGGTGGCATCGACATAAACAAGATTGGCGTCCAGCTCGTCGCGGAACACGCGTACCACCTGCTCGGGTTCGCCCTTACGCAGCAGGCCATGGTTGACATGCACGGACACCAGCTGCTTGCCGACAGCCTTGATGAGTAGAGCGGCGACGACCGACGAGTCGACACCGCCGGAGAGGGCCAGCAGTACCTTCTTGTCGCCAATCTGAGCGCGAAGCTCCTTCACTTGTTCGTCAATGAATTTCTGGGCCAAAGCCGGAGTGGTGATGCGCTCCATGTCGGCCGGACGTACATTTCCTTGAGTCATAATGTTCAGTATTTTTCGTGAATAATGTAAGCTTTGATTGTTTTTGCGGAGCAAAGATACAAATTAGTGGGCATACAGCCAAAAAAACGCGAAAAAAAGTTTGCAGTTGCTGATTTGTTACTTTTTTCAACTATTTGATGCGGCTGGTTTCGGGAAAAGTAGTACTTTTGTTGTCGGAAATACTCATCTCAACGATACAAACCATTATGAAACGACCTGCCTGGACAGAAAAAGAACGGCTGAGAGCCGTCATCTTCGGCGACGACGATCGCGCAGACAGCACCTTCGACATCGTCATCATCATCGCTATTGCCATCAGCTTGATCATCCTCTTCGTGGAGAGCCTGCCGATGTTGCCGCCTACATTGAAGCTCGTACTGACGTGGATGGAGGGCGTGCTGACCGTACTCTTCACGCTGGAGTACATCCTCCGCCTCTACTGCGCCGAGAGTCGTCGTGGCTATGCCCTGTCTCTCTGGGGCATCATCGACCTTGTAGCTACACTTCCTCCGTATTTAGCCATCTTCCTTCCCGGAGCGCGCTATATGCTCATGCTCAGGAGCATACGTTTCTTGCGTATCTTCCGCATCTTTAGGGCTTTTGTCTTCATCAACGAGGGGCAACTGCTGCTAAACGCTGTGGGACGCAGCCTCCACAAGATTACGGTCTACTTCCTTTTTGTGCTGATTCTTACCTGCTGCCTCGGTACCCTCATGTTCATCATCGAAGGTGGCCAGCCCGACTCCGCATTCACGGACATCGGCACGAGCATCTACTGGGCCATCACTACGCTGAGCACAGTTGGCTACGGCGACATCACCCCCGTCACCTTCATGGGGCGTCTGCTCAGCGGCTTCATCATGCTTTTGGGCTACACCATCATCGCCATCCCGACGGGCATCGTCTCTGCCTCCTTCATCGACGAGACGCGCGAGCCTGTGCGCAACGGCCGCTGTCCCCGCTGCGACTCGAAGGTTCGCAAAGGCGACAAGTTCTGCTCGCACTGCGGCGAAAAACTCTGAGCAACAGCCGTCGAGACCATTGCCCAGAATCCTTTCATTTGCACGCTTTCGCGTTCGCTCGGCCTTCATCTAAGAATCTCTCTTCGCATTGACCGCTTATGCCTTGACCAAGAAACTCCGCCAGCGCCGAGCCTCTCTCCGTTCCTCCTCAGAACCCGATCTTCCGCTGGCTGATGTTATCCACTCGCTCGGCAGATTGATGGTTGAAGGAGCGGCTTAATGTTCGATGAGTTGAAGGCCGTTGGTGAGGATGGAGGCTTCGTGGCGGAGGGTCTGCTGCCAGATGGCGTGGGTAGGGACGTCATAGAGGCTCCAGGCGGAACCAGTGTAGTAAACGAAGGGTTGGCCGGGGGTGTAGGTGGTCTGAATGATGGCGTGCCCGATTCCGCCGGAGCGTTTCTCGGGAAGGGGAAGGTAATGAACTTTAGTAGACGAGTTGGATGCTTTAGTCTTGGATTTTGACTTGACTGCTTGTTTACTTGTCAACTGGTCAATGTTCGGTATAAAGATGCCGAGATAGTGTTCGCCGTTCATGCGCTTGTCGGCGTTGTCGAGGGGCTCGGCGTAGGTGAGCCAGCCTTCCTTTTGATTGAGGACATAGGCCTCGGGAGCCGAGTCGTGGACAACGATGCCGGCGCATACGGGAGTGGGCTGGGTGATACCTTCATAGGTGATCTCGACGCGGGCGAAGTGACTGCCGCAGTCTTGGGTGATGAGGCGCGTTTCACGGAAAGACTGCCCCTCTCCAACTCCCCCCGTGGGAGGGAGGGTCTGGGCGGGCATGGTCATGCGGACGGTGAAGCGAAGGGGACCATTGTCAAGGATCTCGGCCTTTTCATAATAAAGGGGGTAGAGAAGTTCCCCTCCCTTATGGGAGGAGTCAGAGGCGGGTCTTAGTGCTGCAGCACCAGCGCCAAGGGTGGCGCCGACGGTGTAAGCGTCCATGCCTGCTCCGTGATTGCGATGGTAGGTGTAGCCGCGATGCACTTCGTTCCAGTCGAGGGAGCTTTTGTCGCGCTTAATTCGCTCGTTGACTCCATAAGAGGTGAGTTCGTTGTGGTAGAGCTGGTCTTGGATGGGATGCGGGGTGTTCTTGACGAAGGTGTCGAAGCCGTATGCGTTGTTCTTCATGTTCTTATGAGCACCGGGACCATAGAAACGCCAGGCACAGCGGTCGTTCTCCCAGACGAGGTCGTCCCAGCGGTTGGGGTAGATGCGACCATTGCATGTGAGTTCGTAGTCGAGGGGCTGCCCTTTCCACATTGTGAGGGTTATGCTGCTATGAGGACGAACGGAGCAGAAGACGAGGACATGGCCGTCGTGGGTAATCTGATAGGGGACTTCGTTGCGATCGCCATCAAGAAAGAAGAACTCTCGAGCAACGGCGCAGTTCGACTTTTTCAGCACTTCCATGTTGGTAATCTCTATGACCTGTGCGATGTTCTCGTCGGTGGGATTGGCAATCTCGTAAGAACCGAAGGACTCATGGCCGCGGTAGCGGAGCATCGGATCGGCGGCAGTAGGGCGACCGGTGAGAGAGGCGGTGGGGACACTGCTGCCCACACTAACAGAGGGAGTAGTGGGGGTGTAATGGTAGATGGAGTTTCCAGAATGAGAACCTTCGGGAACAGCAGCGGGAGCGTAGGGATCGGAGTTGATGTAACGCACCATCTCACAGGCAGCAAGGAGCCAGGCACCAGTACCGAAAGGAGCTTGGGAATGAGCATCGACGGTCTTGGTGGGGTCGGGCTTCTCGCCGATGGGCTGCACAAAGCCGATGCTGCCGTCGGGCTGGAGGGCAGTCTCAGAGAGATATTTCCACGCCTTGGCGATGACGGGAGCGAAACGTTCGCGGTCAAGATAGCCATTGTTGACGCCCCAGAGCATGCCATAAGTGAAGAATGCGGTACCGGAGGTCTCGGGGCCAGGGGCATCATCCTCGCAGAGCATGGAGCGGCTCCAGTAGCCATCAGGTCGCTGAACACGGGCCACACCCTCGGCGAGTTCGCGGAAGCGCTGTACGAAGATGGGGCGGTTCTTGTAGTCCTGCGGCATGTCGGCCAACACTTTCGCCAAACCAGCAAGCACCCAACCGTCGCCACGCGCCCAGAAACTCTTGCCGCCGTTGCAAGCAGTCTTCACCTTCGGATAGATGTATTTGGCGTCGCGGTAGTAGAGTTGCTCATCTTTATCGTACATGAGGCTATCGCTCCAAAGGAAATTCTCATAGAGTTTGTCGAGATATTTGATTTCGCCAGTCAGCTTGTACATCTTCGTCATGACAGGCATAACCATGTAAAGCGCATCGGCCCACCACCAGAAGTGAGTGTCGGTCATGGAGCATTCATGGCTCATGACTTCAATGGCGCGAGCTACCTTATAGGGGGCAGGCACGAGGTTGTACATGTCGATATAGGTTTGGAAGCAGATCTGCCAGTCGCCGAAGAGGACGAAGTCCTGGCCTTCACCATAGGTCTTATACTTCCAGTTGGCGCGGTCGTCGCTGCGGGCGCCTTTCCACTCGTTATGGCGGCACCACTTGTCGGTGTATGCGTACCAGTCGGCACGGCCAGTGAGGCGGTAGGCCTCCATATTGCCAGTGTGGTAGGCGGCATGGTCCCAAAAAGAACGGACGTAAGGGGTGTTATGGGCCTGCCAGTAGTCGTTGACCTTGATAATTTGGTCGAGGACAGCACCAGAGTATTGAGTGGCTTCGGTGTAAGGTACGCCATCAAGATAGGGTGAGGTGGCGTAAAGGGGGGTAGGTTGCGACATAGTCGCAACAAACAGGGCGAGGAGGGGGAGAAGTTTTTTCATTATAAGTGTGATGATTTGTTATTTTCGTGTGGGAGGTGTTTCCTTAGCTGAATTATTATATGTGAGAACAATGGTTAGAGGAGGGGAGTCTTTGAGGAGGACCCTTAGGAACGGTCACTATGCTTTTAAGAGGGGCATGTATTTTTGGACGGCTTTCTTGACGAGGGCGATGGCTTCGTCCATGGAACCCCAGATCTCGCCTCCAGAGGCGTTTTTGTGGCCACCACCACCGAAGAACTCGGCGGACATCTCGTTGCAAGGGAAGTCGTCGACGGAGCGGAGTGAGACACGAATGCAAGGACGTTCGGTGTCCTCGCGCAGGAAAACAGACAGCTTCATGCCAAGAATTTGGAGGGGGAGGTTGACGAGACCTTCAGTATCGCCATTCAGAATACCGAAACGACGGCGCTCGGCATTGGTGAGGGTCATAATAGCTGTATGCGCTTTCTTCCAGACATCCAACTTGACATAGAGCATATAGCCCATAAGCTTCATGCGGTTGGGGCTATAGGTGAAGAAGATGTTGCGATAGATTTTGTCCTTGTCGATGCCAAATTGGAGGAGAATGCTGATGAGTTCGTAGATTTCGGGACGGGAACTGGCGTAGGTAAAGGCGCCAGTGTCGGTCATCATGCCCGTGTAGAGAGAAACAGCCTCCTCATGAGTGAGGAAGGGGATTCCCGAGGGTGGCCCCTCGGGCACAGTGGCTTCGGAGGTGAATGGAGAAGCGGCCTCTAATTCCAGGATGAGACGAAGTAGGATTTCGCAGGTTGAGGAGAGGTCGGGGTGGGAGATGATGAGGTCTGCGATGCCGGGTTCTGGGTCAAGGTGATGGTCGATCATGATGCAGCGGACGGCGCCGACCTTGCCTCCCCCGATGGGAAGGAGAGGACGAACAGCATCACCGAGGGTGAACATGCGGCGGAGCTCGCCATGGTCGCAAAGAATGAAGAGGTCGGCTGCCTCAACAATCGGGCGAACATCATCCTCATGACCTTCGTAGATAAGTATGTCTTCGGCACCGGGTACCCATTTGAGAAAATCGGGGAAGATGTTAGGAGCGACAATATGGATATCGGCTGAAGTATAATGGCGACGAAGCCATGAAGCAAGGGCTGTGGTTGAGCCTATGGCATCGCCGTCAGGACCGCGATGACAGGTGATGACGATGTGATGAGCGGTAGCGAGGAGGCCACGCCAGAGGGCTTTTTGGTCCGAGGAGAGAAGGGAAGACCCAACTCCCAAGGGAGTGGTTACTTTTTGGGACTGCTTATCTTGTTCTGTCATTAAAAAAGCTATTTTCCTGCTAAAATGTTTATTCGTAAAGAGGGTCACTCTCTGGTGAGTGACGGCAGTTAACGGGTTTTCACGTCAGACCAAGCGGGTGGCTCTACGCCAAGAAGATTCTTGACGAAGAAATCATAGCGCTTGTGTTCGCCATAGGCCTCGCCGACCGTGTGATGAGCACCAGGGATGACAACAAGTTCGAAAGGTTTGTTGGCCTTGATGAGGGCATTGGCAACCTGCATGGTACTGGCCGGGTCTACGTTGTCGTCCAGTTCGCCGACGACGAGCATGAGGGGACGCTCAAGGCGGTAGGCGTTCTCAACGTTGGAACTTTCGACATAAGAGGAGTCGATGGGGTAGGACATCCATTGTTCGTTCCACCAAATCTTATCCATGCGGTTGTCGTGGCAGCCGCAGGCGCTGTAAGCGGCCTTGTAGAAATCGCCATGGAAAAGGACGGCCGCAGTGCTCTCCTGCCCACCAGCTGAGCAACCATAGATGCCGACGCGATCAGCATCCATATAGGGATATTTGGCAGCTGCGGCCTTGATCCATGCAATACGGTCGGGGAAGCCTGCATCCTTGAGGTTCTTATAGCAAACTTCCTCGAACTTCTTACCGCGGTTGCTGGTGCCCATGGCATCGAGCTGTACAACGATGAACCCGAGTTCAGCAAGGGCAGTGGTGTAGTAATTATAAGCCTGGAAGGACTTGGGGACATAGCTGTCGCCGGGGCCAGAGTAGATGTACTCGATGACGGGGTATTTCTTCGTCGGGTCAAAGTGAGTGGGACGTTGGATGATGCCCCACATTGGGGTGATACCATCACGGCCTGGAGCGACAAAGATTTCAGGCGTAACCCACCCAGCAGCGAGGAGGTCAGAGATGTCTGCGGTGGCAAGGGTTTTCTCGGCAGCAGAACCACCTATCGTTCTGACTTTGGTGACAGGCGGGGTGTCTTGCGTGGAATAGGTATCGATGAGGGAGGAATAGTCGCTGTTGAAGCGTGCGTTGTGGTTACCGTTTTCAGGGGTGAGGTCTACGAGGCCGCTGCCGTCGAGATTAATGCGATAGTAATGAATGTGATATGGGTCCTCGTCTGGATTACGGCCATTGGCAGTAAAGAAAAGAATGCCTTTTTCCTCGTCGATGTGCACGACGCGACGGACACACCAGGAACCATGGGTGAGCTGGCGTGATGGGCACTCGGCATTAGTGGCGACAAACCTACCGGGCGTTCTCTGCTTGTTAGATTTCTTATTCGTTGAGGGCGGGGTGGTGTCGAAGATGTAGAGATGGGGATAGCCATCACGCTCAGAGAGCCAGAGGATGAGGCTGTCGCCACGGAGCCCGCGGCGGTAGTTATTGGAATAACGGACATATTTTTCCTCTTTTTCCTGAATGAGGGTGCGTACATTACCTTCAACATCCATTTCGTAGACACGGTAGAGGTGATGACCACGTTGATTGTATTCAAAGCGAATGGCGTGAGAGTCCTTACACCATTGAGGGCCGTCGAGGGCATATTGATTGGCGATAAGGTCGGGATCTGGCGTGAAGGCACGGCCTGTAGCTACCTCGAAGACGTAGGGCGTCTTTTGAGCAAGTTCATCACCGGGCTTGGCATACTCTTGTTTGTGAAGAATTGGTTGGAGCTGGTCGGCGGGTGAAGACTCGACGTAGTAGACATATCGCTTGTCCACAGGCCGGATGCGGTTGACGGCGACATAGCGGCTGTCGGGGCTCCACTGGATGTAGCTGCTGAAGTAGTGGCTGAGGGTGCCTTCAGTGCTGAGGGCACGTGCGTGGCTGCCATCAGGGCGAGCCACGTAGACGTTGTCGTTGCGAATAAATGCCACGAGGGAAGAATCGGGCGAGAGTATGGGGTCGGCATTACGTTCGTCGTCGGTCTCCATCCAATGGCGTTCTTGACGGCGCTTGGAAGGATTAGCAACGAAGCGGGCGCGTTGTTGGTCGCGGTTGTCGCGGCGGCCAAATCGCCGGGCGCCTTCATTTGAAGGTGGTTCGATGGGGCGCAATGATGTGGTGTCGGCAAGGGTAATGGAGCCATCGGAGTTCACTTGGCCGAAATGCCAGACACCGCGATTGCCATCGGTGAGATGGTATTGAAAACGACCATCAGAGAGCCAACGAGCATCGTCAACATGGTTCTTGATCTTGCTGTTAGTAAAGGTGCGCGAAAGGGAATAGGCGCGGTTGTAGTCCTCGAGGGTGCCCTGGGCATGAACGGAGGAGGGGAGGGAGAAGAGTTGCAACAAAAATGCAACAAACAGAACAAAGCATCTGTTATTCATAGGCGTGGAAGATCTATTGGGGAGTTTGGGGAGAATATGCTAAAAATGTCTAATGAAAAGGGAAGAAAACTATGTAAATGATCAGATTATTTCAGTTTAAGTTGCGCTTTGGTCGCATCTTTCTTGATCACCGAAGCGAACTCCTGTGGGCGAATGGTGACAGGGCCGGAGAGGAATTCTGGAATGTTGTAGCTGCGCATGAACTGGCGATGGTACTGAGGGTTGTCCTGCGGTAACTCGAAGGGACGAGAGAAGTGTCCGTTTCCATCATGATGGGCGATGAAGGGACGGGTGAAGTTCCCATCGTCGCGACGGGATGAGAAGATGACCCAGCAGCCATTACTAGACCATGAATGATAGCTTTCGACATCTGAAGAGTTCAACTCCGCAATATTGCGAATATGTGCGGGGAGCGGTGTGCGAAGGCCTTGTGCTTCGAGCAAACTGTCGGCAAGTTCTTCGCGACGTATATTGTTGGCAATCTCAGGGTGGACACTCGCGGGAAGGTTGTGTGAACTATAGAATATGACAGGCGTTGGTTCAACTGGTTTTGTCTGCGCAAGATCCATCAGGAATAGGTCGGCATCACTGTGCCAGATGTGGAAGACGCCAAACTTGCCTTCGGTGAACATGAGCCAACGTCCATCGGGCGAGATGCGAGGAAGGGTTACGCTGCGATTGCGTGCTACTGCATCATAAATCAGTTCTCGCGGACCGAATGAAAGACTCTGTTCATCGAATGGAATACGATAGAGGTTGTACTGTACTTGTTTGTAGTTTTTGATGAGTTCGAAATCCATTTGGACGCTATCTCGGCGCTCCCAATGAGCACTTACATAGTAAATATATTTCCCATCTGGGCTCCAAAACGGAAAACAATCAAAATCGGTGGTGTCGCGAGTGATAGGCGTTACGGTGTTGTGTTCGAGGTCATAGAAGATGAGGTTGCTCTTGGTATCCTGTACTTCAATCTTTTGAACATCACGTGTGTGGAAACTCTGTCCCGTGCTGTTGGTGGAATAGACAATCCAAGGCTTACGGGGATGCCATGTAGGATAGACGCCAGCAGAGATGGTAGAGTCAGTTTTGAGGTCAACCTTTTGGATCTTACCATCATAAGCAATGACCGTTCCCCCTAAATATTGACGGACATGGAACTGAATGCGATTGGGGTTGTACCACTGTGCGTGATGACAATTTATACATTGTCCGTTAGCCTCATCGGAGTTAATCATATTGCCATAGATGAGGCTCTCATCGAAGTCCTCGAGGCAGCGTTGGTTGAGGGTGAGGTCTTCGTAAGTGACGTAGGACGGCGAGATAAGTCGATAGGAAATGTAGGGGTCGATGCTATCCTTGCTGACGATGATGTCAAAAGGCTTTTGTTGTAGCCAGCTGTCACTTTTCTTGACATAAATCTCAACGTTTATTATACTATTGTCGGCAAGAGCGGCCGTAAGTAGCTTGTGCCATTTCTTCAGCCCTGGACAAACATCGTCGCCAGCGAGGGTGAATGACTCGTTGCCGGCGGTGAGGCGAGTGATGAAATCTGTCGCTGTGCTGTCGTGGTCGATGTGGAAATGGAGAGGGGCTATATTGGCGGGAACGGTCACTCCGATGTAGTCGGGATAAATGACAGGTGTCTCATTGCTCTTGGTGAAAGAGGTGGGAACTGAGGGGGAGGAGCAGGCAAGAAGCAGTTGCGATATAATCGCAACAAACAACCCTTTTTTTATTATGAAGGAGTGGGGAATCATGATGGATTCTTAATTGGTCTTTTGATTTCGCACAAGGAAGTAGAAATAATAGAAAGTATTGCCGAATTGAGGGTAGAAAGCGATGGCCTTCTGTTCCTCGCTCATGGGGCCGCATTGTTGGTTGAACTTCATGAATCGTTCGTAGGTGTCGCGGACATTCTGGTCGAAAGGCATGTGTGAAATATCCACCTTATTCTCAAGATGCCCATAGAGATAAGCCGCCTCTTGATAGTGAAGGGGCATGTGAACATCGGGGTTCATAGTGGCATAGCGCATGAAACGAGGCCAGAAGAGATCTATATCCTTCATGATGAGGGCGCAGATGAGCGTCATCTCCTGGAAAAGTGGATCGTCGCCATTACCTTTGGCAAAGGTTTGAAGAAGGTACATCTCGACCAAGGTGTTGTCGCCATCAAGGCGATCAGGGTAGGTCATCATGTGAAGGATTGGCGCAAATTCTTTCATGCCTTGTTCATCGAGGAGGGGATGCCCATCTTTGGCAGAGGCTTCTAATGTCTCGAGATCGAAAGCATCGGGCGTGTCGAGGTACTTCTCGTATCGTTCAGCCCAAGCTCGATGGAAGGTTGTCTTCTTCAACAGATCGAGATATTTGCGTGCAACGGTCCATTCGTGATTGAGAATGCTGGTTCGTGCCATGAATTTCAAGGTCTCGACTTTCCATCCGAACTCAACGCCGTCCTCCATGCACCAACGATAGCAGAAATTCTCCTTGCCATAGTGGTAGTAGATGAGTTTGCCACCAATCTGTGTCATACGCACTTTCCAAGGGGCATTTTGCTGGACTGCTCCTTCGGGGTAAAAGAACATCTCGTTGCCTGCACGCCCGAGGCGGAATAGAGCCAGATTCTTGTACATCACAATCTGCCGAGTAGGCTTGACGTCGCTGCTGCCATCGCGTGCTATCGTGAGGACACGTTCCCAGTCGAGTTCTTCGATGGCACGATTCATGGCGAGTTCCTTCTGGAAGTTGACATCATGGTACCAAACCGCACTTACGCCGAAGATGGCAAAGAAGAGAAGGATGACAACGATTAGACTCTGCAGCCAAGGACGGAGTTTGTTCGTGGTGAATGCGTTACGCCCCCAACCGATAACGGTGAGGATAATGAAAGAGAAGACGATGGCGTAATATGGGAGACGGTATTGCTCGAAACTTTCCTTGCTATAGCGCATAGAGGGGAGAGCTGCCACGTAAACGAAGGCTCGCTCGGTCATCTCG